>JAFYDF010000013.1 GCA_017544935.1 Clostridia bacterium | reverse complement strand
TTGATACCGAGCATTTTGGAAGAGCGGCACAGATCGAAATAGGCGCCATGATGGTAGGCGGAGTATCTATTGCTGTCGGCGATGCGCATTTCAGCCGCGGTGATGAAATGGGACATTTTGAGCTGGCCGGATCTACCATCGTTCTGCTTCTTGATTCGTCCGTCCGTAAAAAACTCGTCTTTGAAGAAAGAATCAGGCCTGCCCTTAACGGGGAAACCGAGGTCGAAGTGCAGATAGGTTCTGTCATCGGGAGTGTAACAAAGTGAACAGTACAAAAAAGCGTAACATCCTCCTTGTATGTGCATTATTGGTAAACCTGTTCGTTTATTATGGTACCAGACTTTTCACGCACAACGGTACTCATTTTTATTTCACGATACCCTTGGATAATCAAATTCCGGTCATCCCGTGGACGCTTTTGATCTATGGAGGCGCTTATCTCTTCTGGGGCATCAACTACTATCTCTGCATCACATATGAAGAGAGCGGATATAACCGTTATTTCATAGCGCATCTAATCGGCGAGGCCGTATGCTTTCTGACTTTCATTCTTCTTCCGACCACATTCGACCGTCCGGAAGCTATGGGCACCGGGCTATTTGATCGCTTGCTGAAGCTGCTGTACAGTATTGACTCTCCTGACAACCTTCTCCCATCAATCCATTGCTTTCTCAGCTGGCTCTGCTGGATCGGGACCAGAAAGAACGCTCATATCCCGAAATGGTATCAGTATACCTCTCTTGCAATCGCGATTGCGATCTGCATTTCGACGCTGACAGTAAAGCAGCACGTAATCGCCGATCTCGTTACCGGCGTTCTTCTCGCAGAACTGAGCTATCTTGCTGCCGGATATTGTGGACGCTGTCTGAAGTCCAGGGAGACTGACCGGAAGAAAATCAGCAAGTAAATACTTCCCCATCCAGGCAACTCCTGATGGCTTTATGCTGTCTTTTAACACTTGTCCAGGACCACAGACGCACACATGACATGCAACAGATTTCACCCAGCCAGCCGTAACAGCCGGCTGGTTTATTGTATAAAAACAATCAAAAAACAATATTATACATTGACAGGTCCAGGTAAAGGGCGTATATTATGCGCATCCGGCAGACAGCCGGATGGAATAGAGGCGCGGTTGACAAAAGTAACGTGTGCGAGCCCTGCCAGGGTCGTGACCGTACGCGAAAGGGGATACCGCCGAAACGCAGCCAGCCCGGCAGGCGGCAGCGTTGGTCCTAGAGAGAAGATCTCCCGGACTGTCATGGCAAAAGGCCATGGAGCGCTATTCGGGTTTTTATCCTCCTTTAGATTGGATAGAAGCGGTGAATGGCGTCCAGCCTTCACCGCTTTTCTGTATCTAAAGAAGGAGGACGACACCAATGTTGCAAAGAATGCTTGCTCTGCTGATCACCCTGACCCTTATCTGCTGTGCCCTTCCTGCTCTGGCCGAAGGCACGCTGCGCGTCGGAATGGAATGCGCTTATGCACCATTCAACTGGCAGCAGCTCGAAGAAAACGAGTTCACTGCCCCAATCGCAGAGGGTTTCGGTTTTGCTGACGGTTATGACGTTCAGATTGCCCGCCGCATCGCGGAGGCTCTGGGCATGGACCTGGAAGTTGTCAAAATCGACTGGAACGGCCTTATCCCCGCGCTGGGCAACGCTGGCAATCCCGGCATCATCGATCTGATCATCGCCGGCATGAGTCCCACTGATGAACGGCGCAGCAGTATCGACTTCACTGATTATTATTATCAGAGCGACCTGGTGATCGTGGTCCGCGCTGATGGTCCCTATGCCAATGCCACCAGCCTGGCTGATTTCTCCGGTGCTGCTATCGTCGCCCAGCAGGGCACCTTCCATGATGAAGTAGTCGACCAGATTCCCGGAGTAGAACATGTAATGCCCATGGAAGACTTCCCGGCAATGATTGTTGCACTGACCAGCAATTTCGTCGATGGTTATGTTTCAGAGCGTCCCGGTGCCGAAGCCGCCATTGCTTCCACACCCGGTCTGACTTATGTTGCATTTGCCGAGGGCTCAGGCTTCACTGCCAGCGTGGACGAGACTGCAGTCTCCATCGGCTTGGTATACGACAGTCCGTACAAGGACGCCATCAATGATCTGCTTGCTTCCATCAGCGAAGACGAGCGCCAGGAGATCATGCGCGAGGCTGTCGGCCGCCAGGGATTGGCCATTGAGTAAAACCGTTCGAGGTACACCATGACTGCTTATCCTACTACCTTCTTCGGCTGGGTTGGCCTGCTGCTGGACAATTACGGTCCACTGCTGCTGCGCGGCACCTGGGTTACCATGGTCATTGCGCTGAGCGGTACAGTGATCGGGTTCATCATCGGCCTTCTGACTGCTGTCGTACGGACCGTACCGCTTAAAGGGCGGAAATGGTTTGTGCGCCTGCCCATGCGGCTGGCAACCCTGCTGATCAATGTCTACATCGAGGTATTCCGCGGCACACCGATGATCGTACAGAGCATGGTTATCTTCTATGGTGCCATGATGATCGGCCTGATCGGCCGGCGCACACCGGTACTGCCCGTAGCCATTCTTATCGTATCCATCAATACGGGTGCATATATGGCTGAGATCGTGCGCGGCGGAATCATCAGTGTTGACAAAGGACAGAAGGAAGCCTGCGCTGCCCTGGGCATGACGCACTGGCAGAGCATGGTACATGTCATTCTGCCGCAGGCCGTGCGCAATATCATGCCGGCCATCGGCAATGAATTTGTCGTCAACATCAAGGACTCCAGCGTACTGAACGTGATTTCGGTCGGCGAGCTGTACTTTACCAGCAAGTCCGCTGCAGGTAAGTATGGACGGTACTTTGAAACGTTCTTCATAACCGCCTGCATCTACCTGATTCTCACCTTCACCGTCACGCGTCTGCTCCGCCTGCTTGAAAAGCGCATGGATGGTCGCAGCACTTATACGATCTGCGGATCACAGAGCGACAGCAGAAGCAATATTACCGTGGAGGAGGAAGCGGAATCATGAGTACGCCTATTCTGGAAGTCGTTGGACTGCAGAAGCATTTCGGTGATCTCGCCGTGCTTCGCGGCATAGACTTTTCCGTACAGACCGGTGACGTAATCTGCATCATCGGGTCTTCAGGCTCAGGCAAGAGTACGCTGCTCCGCTGTATAAACTTCCTGGAACAGCCTGACGGCGGAGAGATCCGCTATCACGGCAAGAATGCTGAAACAAGCTGGAAGCGTACTGAATACTGCGCTCGTGTAGGCATGGTATTCCAGTCATTCAACCTGTTCGGAAACCTGAGCGTGCTTGACAACTGCGTGCTCGGACAGATGCAGGTTCTGCATCGCCGCCGTGCTGAATCCGAAGAACGTGCACTGCACTATCTCGAGCGTGTCGGCATGGCGGCATACCGCGGTGCACGTCCCGCACAGCTCTCCGGCGGTCAAAAACAGCGTGTGGCCATCGCCCGCGCTCTATGCATGGAGCCGGAGATCCTGCTCTTTGATGAGCCGACCAGTGCCCTTGATCCCGAAATGGTCGGTGAAGTGCTATCGGTCATGCAGTCGCTGGCCGCTGCCGGCATGACAATGCTGATCGTGACCCACGAAATGAGCTTTGCACGTGATGTTTCCACACGCGTGCTGTTCATGGACGGAGGTGTGATTGCCGAGGAGGCTCCGCCTGCCGAGCTATTCAGCCATCCCAAGCAGCCGCGCACGCAGGAATTCCTGCGCCGTGTGTTGGAACGCCAGCTGTAATCTGTTCCGAATAGCATCGAAAAAAGGTTCCCGGTCACCAGCAACATTCACTGGCTGTCCGGGAACTTTCATATTATATATTATGCTGTCAGAGTGTCCTTGGCCGGAGATCTGGTTTACACCAGTCTGATCAGCAGCAGTGCAGCAAAAGCCATACTCACGCCAATCAGTGCGCGGGCATCCGGCTTCTCGCGCAGCATGAAAGCAGCCATCAGTACGCCTAATATGGTTTCCAGTCCTTTATAAACAGGATAAAACTGGGCAGCGGGCAGCAGGCCGCCTGCCAGCGTTCGCGCATATGTGTTAATGAACTGTGTAACTGCCATCATGCAGGTAAAAGGGAACACACTGTGTATTACAGAAGGTTGGAAGCGTCCATTGCCACGACATATTGACATGTATCCGCACAGCAGGAACGCCGCGGCAAACATATAGCAATAGAAGGAATACACTGTTGTTGAATCACCGGCATTCATATCAGCAAACAATTTCTGGGCGAAATCGCATAATCCGCCTGCCAGCGTGTTGGCTATGAGCAACATCAGGCTGCGACGGGTCAGTTTTGTATCCAGCCCGCGGCGGTGTCTGCACATTACAACGCTTGCACCGATCAGCAGCACGATTCCCGGAAGCTGTATCATGCGGATAGAGTCGTTCAGAAACAGACTGCTGCACAGAAGAGAAACGAGCATTCCCATCATGCTAAAAACGCTGATAAGCAGATAGCCGCTTTCCCTGGCACACATGATCCACACTGCCACGTTTGAGGCAAGCATTGCACCATAAAACAGTGCGCAGAGCATTGTGCTGCGCTCTGCTTTCAGCCCGCGGGATTCAGTAAGCACAGCGATTGCGCTGCTGATCAATAAGCACAGCAGCATGCGCAAGGCGTTTGTCAGCATGATTTCCGGCATTCTCTGCACATACAGGCTGGACCGTTTTCCAGCGAATCCTTTAACAGAAGAAGCCAGTGCTGCGATAAACAGCAGCAGATATCCCATCAGGAACCCTATCTCCTTTGCAGTATCATCTATCGATAACAGATCATATCAGCCAGACAATACCCTGTCATCTATGACCATAGGGAAAGTATAGCACGAAAGGGCGCTCAGAAACCGAAATTTCGAAAAAATGCAGAATAGGCAGGCTAAATGGCAAAAAAATCTCAAAACGGCTATTGACACAGCATTTCTGGCCTGCTATAATCTTCGGTGCAAAAGCAGGAGCCGCCCGCTCCTCACCCTGTGGATTCCGTTCTACTTGGTGCAGGCAACGACAATACAATTGTGTATACGTCGGCGGGTGGTTTCATCCGCCGGTTTTCTTTTTGGAAAGCCATGACTATGATGGAGGTGCGTAAACATAGCCGCTGAATTGATGATCAATGAAGAGATCCGCGACCGTGAAGTACGCGTGATCGGAGCAGACGGCGCCCAGCTGGGTGTGCTGCCCATTGCACGCGCGCTTGAGCTTGCCGAAGAAGCTGAGCTGGATTTGGTCAAGATCGTACCCAATGCACAGCCGCCCGTATGCAAGCTCATGGATTATGACAAGCATCGCTACGAGCAGTCCAAGCGTGAGCGCGAGATGCGCAAAAACCAGAAAGTCATTTCCGTAAAGGAAGTACAGCTTTCGGCCACGATCGAGGAAAACGATGTACAGACCAAGGCAAAGAATGCCATCAAGTTCCTGCAGGGTGGCGACAAGGTCAAGGTCAGCATTCGTTTCCGCGGCCGTCAGATCACTCACAGCGAGATCGGCCTCAAGGTCATGCAGGATTTCATTGATCGCACCAAAGACGTGGCAGTGGTCGAAAAGCGCCCCGCGCTGGACGGCCGTCACATGATCATGGTCCTCGCCCCCAAGACAGACAAACCGGTGAAAACGCCTAAGGGGGAGAACCCCGAACCCCAGGAAAGCGTTTGATCATTCTGGAAGGAGGAAACCACATGCCTAAGCAAAAGACCCATCGCGGCGCAGCCAAGCGCTTTTCTTTGACCAAGACTGGTAAGGTCAAGCATAAGAGCATGAACTGCAACCACATCCTGAACAAGAAGACCACCAAGCGTATCCGTCACATGCGCAAGGGCGGCGTGCTGCAGAACAACGCTGAAGCAGCCACCATCCGCACGCTGATTCCGTACAAATAAGCCCATTTCCGGCAAGGAGGATTGACCAATGGCACGTATTAAGAGGGCTGTTACCGCCCATAAAAAGCGCCGCAAGGTGTTCAAGCTGGCGAAGGGCTACTTTGGCGCTAAATCCAAGCAGTATCGCACCGCCAGCGAGCAGGTGCGCCGCTCACTTCGTTATGCTTACACCGGCCGCAAGCTGCGCAAGCGCGAATTCCGCGCTCTGTGGATCGCCCGTATCAACGCGGCGGCCCGCCTGAACGGCATGAACTATTCCACCCTGATCAGCGGCCTGAAGAAGAAGGGCGTTGACATCAACCGCAAGATGCTGGCTGATCTGGCTGTCAATGACGCTGCTGCGTTCGCTGAACTGGCCAAGCTGGCTAAGGAAGCCTAAGCTTCCCACGTAATAAATCCCCTGCCCGAATAACGGTCAGGGGGTTTTTTGTATGATTCATTGTCTTTTTTGAATCATCATTTTGTCCCCAATAGTTCAATAATTCATTATTCTTCTGTGTTAGCATTCTGTATAATGCTGCAAAAGTATTCTGTCTAATACTGCAAATAACGTTCTGTTAAATACTGCAAAAAAACTTGCAAGCAGATTTCTTTTTCATTTATAATCCCATATGGGATGTGATTGTTTAAATGAAGAAGTTACTGCTTCTAATACTTATTACCCTGATATGCTGCAGTTCAGCATTGGGTGAAGATGCCCAGAGAGTATTCCATGTCGGCGATACTCCCGAGTTCTCCAGGGACGCTGAATTGTTGCAGGTATATGTCTGCCCGCTGGGCGGGGCGGACTGAACGATCCTGATGGTACCCGGGCAATGCATGATGGTCGATATGGGCAAAAGCACTGATATGCCAGTGATTCAGGCTATGCTTGACTGGCTCGGGATTTCTCATATTGATATCGCCTTCAACAGTCATCCGCATTCTGACCACATCGGCAGCACACACAGTCTGCTGCAGTCATGTACATTTGGCATGTTCATGACCGCCTATCCGGAAGATTATAAGGGTGACGGCGTCTATCAGATCGGCGCCATGAACGCATTGCGGGAAGCACATGTTCCGATACAGCATGTGGATAACGGCGATGCATTCTCTCTGGGACCGGCAAACTGTACCGTGATGCGCCGCGATATAAGCAACCCCAACGTCAATCAGACTTCCGCCATGCTGATGGTACAATACGGTGAATGCCGCCTGCTGCTGACAGCTGATGTTTTTGGCATCGCTCTGCAGCACCTGGCGGAGGAATATGATGTAAAAGCCGATATCATGAAATACCCGCACCATGGGATCGATACGATCCCGCCGGTATTCATTCAGGAAGTCGCTCCTGAATTCGCATTTCTTACACATGCTACCCGCGGCAGTGAAAAAGGGCAGCAAAGCTTGTACTGGTTCGGTGTACCTTATGATTTCGCTACTGAAGGGATCCTTCACTTCACGTCCAACGGCGAGTACTGGCTCATTGAAAGACTGCCTTACAGCCTGTTAAATATCTGAAACCCGCAGAATAGCACGCTCCCCCTGAAGCAGCCGCCGGAACAGCACAGGCCGGCCTGCGTCAGAGGGAGCGTTTGTATAGGGAAATACTAAGTAGGAATAGATTTCTTTGGAACCAGACGGTATCTGCTTACAAATCCTTCTCTCCGTAAGGTTTGTCCCATGAACCAATCTCGATGAGGTTTCCTTCAGGATCTGCAATATAGCAGGTCCTCTGCCCCCATGGTTCCGTCGTCGGTTCCAGCACAGGTTCAGCACCGTTTGCCACAGCCTTGGCGAACGCTTCATCTACTTCTTTGAATGTATCCACATACAGAGCGATCTCCGAATGGCCATTCAGCCCCTTCACATATTCGTACTGATGGTTCGTCATCTTTTCAAAGTCTTTCCTGCCGTACAACAGGAAGAGCGTTCCATCCTTTACGAGATATACATTTTCCGTATCTTCCTTTTCCCTGATCTCAAAGCCAAGGACATCCCTGTAAAAGCGTATCATCCGTGCCATATCGTTTACAAGCAGTCCGAATCCATCCAGTCTCATTTTTCTTCCACCTTATTTCTCAGAATGCAGATCAGCCGCTCAGGCTTTCCTGATCGGATGCCGGATAACAGTCCTCCACTTTGGGGGTGCTACTTTTCGGGCATCAGACAGATATATCTCATGATGCAGGCGTGTGTCAGTGAAATCGTTCTCATATCCATTGTCTGCAATAAACCTGTCCATGACGGCAACCGTTTGGGGCTCGTCATCAAACGCGCCTTCATGCATGATCTGTACGCAGAGTCCTTCCTCAATTGTCAGAAACTCCGCTTTGGAGCAATCGACCTTTTTCTTTTTTGTTGCTGTATCCACAGCCCAGTCAAAGTCCATCTTCGTTATAAAATCCGGCAGACGGATAACCGAAATCCAGCAGAATGCCGATTTATCGCTGTAATTAACACCATCCAGCCCTTCCTGCCACCAGAAACCTTCCAGCGGCGGAACCACATAGTCATAGAATCCTTCGATCCGATGGTCCGTTTTATAGCTCATTTTCAGAGTATATGCAACAGCATACAGAATACCAATCGCTTGCTGATAGGCGCCGCCTTCATCGTTCGGATCACCTTTCCCCCTGACCGCAATAAAATTTGCTTTCGGTACAGTCACGATTTCAGGCTTGTTCTTCGGCAAATAGAATTCTTTGTATTCCTTTTTAAAATCGAATGTCATCCTGATCTCCCTGATTCTCTTCTGCTTTATTTTTTGATCCTGAAGCAGATCCGGCGGCCGCTCATGCCCAAATAATCATTCCCTGATTCTGGCAATCTGCTTTATGGGGCCATTGAATGATCCTGACATCTTCCGTCTTCAAGCTCATCTTGCAGCGTCTGCCGGTCTTTCAAGATAATGCTCGCATCTCACCCATAATCATACAATTCAGGTTTAGGAACGGCATGCTGGCTGCAAGCCTTTGTCCGAATGATTTCAGCATTAACAGCCCTGGCAGAGTCTTCCGAGCGGATTATTCATGAAGCAGCCGTTCTTTTTCAAGTGCTTCTTTTTTCCCATGGATACGCCCCAGGCAATACATGAGAAGCGTGGCACACAGCAGATTGATCCAGCCGATGTTTACAACTGGATTAAACGAATTCATTATGCCGATCAGCAGGTTTGCTGTGCCTATTATTCCCAGGACTCTGCCGATCTTATTCAGATGGTCGATTCTGGAATCGATATCTGAGAACAGATCGAAGGGACCTTCAGTCGTCTTCTTACGGAAATAGATCCATGCCACCATCCGTCCGACGAACTCTGCGCCTGTATCCTGCATGAACTGGATATAGGACTCGTCATATCCATGCATCTCAAGACGGACATTGTATTCGCCGGGTTCACACTTCACAAAATGATATGTGCAGAAGCCAACGCTCTCCAGCACCCATCCGTTCTGTGCCATGCCATTCAGCCAGGCTTCCTCTTTATCAAACTCCCATACCCAGAACCATTTACGGATCGTGTTTCTTTCCATGTTCATTCTCCCTTCAAAATGCGCTCTCCGTTATCAGCCAATTCTCGAAGCCGTGCCACTTCTTTCGCTAGAATTGTTCTCCCTGCATCAGTGAGCTTATACTCCTTCTTACGGCTTCCATCTTCCACCGGCAGCTGGATGATCCAGCCTTTGTCACAAAGCGCATTCAACGCCCCATACAGTGTGCCCGCCGCCAGCCGTATGCGTCCATGGCTCATTTTCTCGGTCATCAGCATGATTCCGTATCCATGCTGAGGCTTGAGCAGAGACAGCAGGATATAATAGGTCGATTCGGTCAATGCATATGATTCAGGCATTCATTTCGCCTCCTTCGGCTTACGATATATCGTCTGGCGATATATCGTGATATGATTATATCGTCATCCGATATATTTGTCAACAGGGTTTTGAAAATTCTTTTTCAGGAAGATGGCCATGGTCTGTATCGCTGCAGGGCTACCGATTGTATACAAGACCGCACTATAGTATAATGATCTGGCATGCAGAATTCTTACATCTGTCCTATTACACAGAAACGTCAGGCAAATGATATGGAAACATTCTGGTCAAAATTCTGGAAAGCAGTGGATCCCCGGCGAATAGATGAATATATAACACACATGAGCATGGAACCGGATGAGATCATCTCCTTTCTGAAAGATCACCATGTGCATACCGTCTGTGATGCCGGGTGCGGATGCGGGATATATACAGCAAAACTCCTGCACCACGGGTTTACAGCGGCAGGTTTTGACATTTCAGAAGCTGCCGTAGAAATTGCGAAAGCACATGCTGCCTCTGCGGACCTGAAAACAGCAGATATTCTTTCGACCGGTTATCCTTCCTCGCATTTCGATGCAGTTGTTTCCATCGACGTACTGGATCATATGTCTTTGGGAGATGCAGGGCATGCGCTCACAGAACTATATCGGATCGTAAAGCCGGGCGGGTATATCTGCTTTACACTGGATGCCATAGATGAAGAGTACTTAACAGAACCGCATATTCAAAATGATCAAGGCGATCTGATCTTTACTGGAGGAAAATGGACCGGTATGGTATTCCATGCTTACAGCAGGCAGGAGATTACTTTGCTTCTGCCTGTAGAAGCCGCTTACCAGATTAACGAAAGTGCAGATCATTTTGCGGTGGTTCTGTCTAAGCCATAATAATCTCAGCTCAATTGCATGCAAAAAGCGGGAGAAGCCCTCCATTCGAAGAGGTTTCTCCCGCTTGATAATACTCCGCTTGCTTACAGTTCTGCTTCCAGGCGCACGCAGCGGCCTACAACATGCAGATCCTCGACCTGGACGATCTCGCTCTCACAGGCAGCATCATAGCGTTGAAGCAGCAGTTTGAAATTATCCAGGCGCTTGACCAACCTCAGGACACGGCCCTGAGGGGTCTGGATCAGCATGATAGCGCCATCCACAGGTGAAGATGCCGGAACGACCAGGACCAGGTCTCCGCGCGTTACCCGGAATCCGCGCATCTCATCATCCGGCGCCATGAAATAGAATACCTTATCCGGGGCTGCATCCTCGATCCGCCCGTTTTCAACAGGCAGCAGACGATGTCCAATTTCCTTCATTACAGCATTGTACACAGGCACGCGCTTGAGTACACTGCTCAGTGCATCCAGCCAGATGGAACCGGGAACGACCTCATCGCCCGCGGAAGCAACTTTTTCAGCCTCAGGCTTTGCCTTGGCTGCCTTTGCGGCAGCAGCACGCGCACGCTGCATTTCATCCGTTGCTGTCTGCAGATCGACCGTAGCAGCAATATCATCCAGGCTGAAATCAGCCTCCGTCTGCTGCTGCATGCCCATGGAACGCAGGATGCGGCGCGCCTGGTCATCCGCAATAATACGCGTGCCCAGTTCCACATCTAGCAGATATTTTTCACTGACTCCGCACTTCTTTGCTACCTGCTTGGCACTCAGCCCGCGGCGTGTACGTTCCAGCTTGATCAGATCCCCCAGTCGGCTCATGGTGTTCCTCCGTTCGTCTTACAGTGATAACAGTATACCATATATACTGACTTTTTTACAAACAAAATGACCGCTCGTCCAAACGGAACGAAACGGTCATCTTTGTTTGAAGTCTTACTCGCGGCCGGCTTCCTTGATCTTGGCAGCCTTGCCCTGCAGACCGCGCAGATAATACAGCTTTGCACGGCGCACTCTACCCTTGCGGATGATCTCGATATGATCAACGCGGGGGCTGTGCAGCGGGAACGTGCGCTCTACGCCGATGCCGTAGCTCACGCGGCGAACCGTAAAGGTTTCGCGGCTGGAGCCGTTGCGGCGTGCGATGCAGGTGCCTTCAAACGCCTGGAGACGTTCGCGGTTGCCTTCAACGACCTTCACGAACACGCGCAGCGTGTCGCCAACGTTGAAGTCAGGCCGATCGGTACGGAGCTGGGCCTGTTCGATAGAACGAATAATCTCACTCATGGTAACTAGTTCCTCCTTCCCTCATAGACGTTCGTACTCGGCGGCTTGGCACAAGCCTTTCCCGGCAGAGGACCGTCCGTTTACGCAAGGGCCAGTATAACATATATACAGAGCAATTGCAAGCACCAAATTGAAAGAAAATCTCGCTCTTACTCTTCTTCCATCTGGCGCAGTCCGGCAACCTGTGTGACCGGCAGTGAAAAGCAGATGGCACCTGCTTTGGTCTGTACGCCTGCTTTTTCAATGATCGCGCGCATGATGTCCGCCTTTTTATCTGAACGGGCCACGATCAGCACGATCTCTTTTTCCTCTGCGAGCGTGATTCCCAGGAATTTCTGCGCGAGCTTCATACCCGTACCTTTAGCTGCTACCACCGTACCGCCCGCTGCGCCGGCCGGCACAGCGGCATCCATGACCATTTCGGAGAATCCCTCATTCAGGATCACGAAGACCAGTTCATGCTTGAATTCAAGTTTCGGCTGCGTGTTTTCCGCAGGCTTGTTTTCTGTCAGGTAGGACAAAACGTTTCCCCCTCCCACGCTTTTGACCGGTACGACCGTCATGATGCCGTTTCCCGGGATATCTATATATAGTTTCTCTTTGGCTGCACGCAGAAGCGTACGTGTTGTCCCCGTGTCTGCCACAGTCATTGTCACTGCTTTCTCGGTTGCGGTCAGCCCATTGCGGAGCAGATGCTGCGCGGATGCCGTACCACGGCCGAACATCGTCAGAGAGAAATGCAAATCGAGCGTCTGATACAGTTTTTCCATACGTCTGAGACGGCTGCGGTCCAGAACCGTAATCACAAGATTCAGTTCCATATCACACCTCCCAGAGCTCGATGATATCCGCAGTGCCGTACGACTGTTCAGCCTTTCTGCGTATACGACCGCGGGAGCGCAGCATGTAGATCGCACCCATGATCTGTACTGTGATCAATGGCATCATAGCTACCATGGCTACCAGTCCAAAGGCATCCGTCATGACATTGCCGCCCAGTGATGTGACCGCACCCATTGCGAATGGAAGCATGAAGGCTGCTGTCAGAGGACCGGATGCCACACCGCCTGAGTCAAATGCGATCGCGGTAAAAGTCTTGGGCACAATAAGTGTCAGCAGGAGTGCAAGAGCATAGCCCGGGGCCATGAACCACATGATTGAAATGCCCGTGACAGCACGCACCATGCTCAGGGCCATGGCTGCTGCTACACCGATCGACAGGCTGAGTCCCATCGCGCGCGCTGAAATAGCACCGCTGCTGAGCTGTTCGACCTGTTTGTTCAGAACATGCACAGCCGGCTCCGCATTGATGATAAACCATCCCATCAGCGCGGCAAGCGGAACGAGCAGGAAACGCCACTGTTCTTCTGCCAGGCGGCTTCCCAGCATGAACCCCAGTGACGAGAAGCCTACATTAACACCTGTCAGGAACAGCACAAGCCCAAACAGCGTCAGCAACAGGCCGATCAGAATGCGTTTGAGCGCGACCAGCTGCAAATGCAGGGAGACGACCTGGAATATCAGGAAGAAGGCAACGATCGGAAGCAATGCACGCCCGACCTCCGCCAGGCTGTCCGGCATTGCTTCCAGATAGCTGTGACCAAGCGCGACCGTATCTGCATAGGAAGCGACTGCAGAAGACGCAGTACTTTCAGACGCGCCATGGTATATGAATCCCAGGACCAGCACGGCCAATACCGGGCCGATGGAGCAAAGCCCGACCAAACCGAAGCTATCCTCCTGCGCGCGGTTGTCGCTGCGGATGGAGGCTACGCCGACGCCCATCGCCATGATGAACGGCACGGTCATAGGACCAGTCGTCACGCCGCCGGAATCAAACGCGACAGCGAGAAATCCACGGTCGGCCAATAGTGCGAGTATGAACACCAGCGCATAAAAGCCCAGCAGCAGCCAGCGAAGCTGTACCGCAAACAGGATACGCACCATACTGAGCAGCAGAAATACACCCACGCCGGCCGAGACCGTAAGGATCAGCACCGTCGTATTGATATCCGGAACGTTGCGTGCCAGAACCTGGAGGTCGGGCTCCGCCATGGTGATCGCACAGCCGAGAATGAAGCTGACAACAAGGATCAGCGTAAGATTACGTGACTTAGTCAGTCTGGAACCCACGTGAGAACCCATCTGGGTCATAGAGGTCTCCGCACCCAGTGTGAACATGCCCATGCCTATGATCAGCATCACTGATCCCAGGATGAACGACAGCATCAGGTCGTTCTGCATTGGAACAAAAAACAGGCAGAGTGCAGCCACGATCACCGTGATGGGCATCACGGAATCTGCAGCTTCCTTCAGTTTTTCCAACAGCAGTTTTTTTGCCGGCATCTCAGTTTTCTCTCTCCTGAAAACGCGTATTGATGCGTTTTTCTTCCTGTTAATTATATCGGATGTGCTGCGCCACTGTCAATCCTGCAGGATACAGCATTGAAAAACGGTACTATCCAAAAGTGATAATGTCTCATTAATCCAAAAGTGATTTTGTCCTAACCGGGCTGGAAATGGTAAACTATCAGATACCAGAAAGGAGGACTGATCACCATTAGAAGGGTGGGCTTATCATTGTTACAGGAAGCAAAATATCAAGCAGTAAAGAACTTCGTAGATCATCCGGGCGGGAACAAGACGCGGATAGCAGAAAAGTTCACAGTATCACCCCGGACAGTAAACAGATGGATTGAGAACTATAAGAAGTACGGAAAGAGTTCATTTATCCACGGCAATACCGGAGTGGAACCAAAGAGTAAAATTGCTGCAGAAACCAAAGAAAAAATCGTCAGCTTATATCAGGGTACTTACAGCGGCAGCAACTTTGCGCATTTCACGGAGTTGCTGGGGAAGTATGAAGGTATCCATATTTCGGAACAATCCGTAAGAAACATTTTGAATGCCAACGGAATTTATTCGCCGAAGATATGGCGTTCCACCAGGAAAAGGCTGCGCCAGGAGGAAAAGCAGAAGGAGAAAGCACTTGCAGAGAGCGGGATGGCAGCAGACAGCACTGAACCTGTGGAGAAGAACAGGGTTGCGCCGGAAGAGGGGCATTCTCTCCGGGAACGGAGTAAATACTTTGGGGAATTGATTCAGATGGATGCGTCTTCATACGAGTGGTTCGGAGGCATTGTCTCCAATCTTCATGTATCGATTGATGATTGCACTGGACGAATAACCGGAGCTCATTTCGATAAGGAAGAAACCCTCTTCGGCTACTATAATGTGCTGCGGCAGATCCTGCTGAATCATGGCATCCCAGCCAAGTTCCTGACAGACAAGCGGACTGTCTTCGCATATACCCGCAAAGGCGAGCAGGATGTAGAGAAGGATACATATACTCAGTTCTCGTATGCGTGTAAACAGCTTGGGATTGAAATTGAGACTACCAGTGTTCCAGAGGCAAAGGGCCGGGTTGAACGGCTGAACGAGACATTACAAAGTCGCCTCCCCATCATTTTCAGACGGGAAGGCATTACTGACATCGACACCGCTAATGAGTTTCTCCGCACTCATCTGGACGAACTCTTTAACGACAAATTCTCGATGCCAATTAATCATACCAAAAGTGTATTTGAAAAGCAAATCGGCGGAAAAGAAATTGATGAAGAAACGGTGAATTTGATTTGTTCCATTCTCTGTCCCAGAACACTCATTGGCCAGTGCATTCGTTTCCACAAGAAGATTTACAAATTGATCGATGAGGATGGCATTCAGCAGAATTATACAGACCACACGAAGGTGACGGTCATTCAGACCTTTGACAACCGACTCTTTGCCAGTGTTAATGATACCCGTATACTTAAGCTGGAGGAAGTTCCTGCCCACGCCGAAAAATCCAAAAACTTTGATGCGGACTATGAGGCTCCCAAACCCCACAAGGTTTATATACCTCCGATGAACCATCCCTGGCGCTATTCCGAATTCGAGAAACATGCTAAATCACAGCTGCACAGAATCGAACTGGAGCTGCAGAAAGAAGATATGTTCATGGAACATCTGCAGGACAACGTCAGAGCCGGCTGTTTGATCATGGGTCACCGGGTGGCGTGAATTCTACCGCTTTCATTACGAAAACACAGAATGTGTAACATTCTGTCCGTTTCCCTACAATCAACAAAAGGAGATTTACCAATATGGAAAAGAGAATCCAGATCTCTATAAAATTATATGAGATGATGGTGGATTACATTCAGAACCACTTTGATCCTTCTGACCAACAACGTTTCATGGAAATCTACCGTGGAATTGAAGCAAAACGTGAAGCTGATTTACGGCATAATCTATATTCTGCCTATAAAGCCGAAATGGATCCGACCGCTAGAGAAATGCTCCGTTCTTCGTATCTTGACAAGGCCGGTATTCCTCCTCATGGACGGTGGAATGAAGAGACAGAACGCAAATTCCGTGAAGATAACTTCAATTTTTGAGCCGATAAAAGGCGGTGGAAACTTGCATGTATTCCGCCGCTTATGTTTAAACAATTTGGGGACATTTTCATTTTTGCTTGACATCCTGCAGGATACAGCATTGAAAAACGGCACACAGGTTTTCCCATGTGCCGTCACAGTCTTTATTCTGTTATGGAATCATTCCACCGCAGATGCCTTCAGGGCATTGATAGCTTCCTCAATATAAGTGATCTCGACATTTTCCAGCCAGGTGCTGTACGCCTCAGCATACGCACTGTTCAACTGATTGCTGACCAGGTATTCCACGATCTCATTACGAATATCATCCGTCATAATCAGCCCGCCGGGAACGTCGCTCAGATAATAGAGGATATGGATGCCAAACTGGCTGACCACAGGATCGCTCACATCACCGATCTTCTGCATCTTCTCCTGGAAAGCGCCTTCGGTAAAAGCGCTGTCATACATCATGCTATCTTTATGTACCTTATAACCGGCAGCCAGGGTTGCTTCATCCTTCATGCCGGGATCTGTGCCATAGGCTGCAATCAGGTTCTGGAAGCTCTCGCCCTGTTCGAGTGCGGTATAGATCGCATCGATATCGCTTTGGCGGGAGGCGATCACTGCGGCACGGGCTTCGTCCAAAGCAGTTTTTGCAGCCGCCAGTGCATCGGCATCGGCATTTTCATCACTGCTCAGTTCTTCCCAGGCAGACTGCGCATCGAGGAAGGCAGTCAGCAGCTCGTCTTCCACATCGAGCAGGATGTGGATCACGGAACGGTATCCTTCAGGCACATACCAGCTCTCGTAGTCTTTATACTGAGTATAATACTCATACATCGCTACATTACCTTCATACTGCTGCTTATACTGTGCGCCATAGAACTGGAAGACATCATCGACTTCCTCATCTGTAGGAGCATAATTATTGGAAAGATCTGCCTCCAAGCGGGAACGAGCTTCCGTAAGCATCAGTTCTTCAGCAATATTCTGCTGTGAATAATCAAGGGAATTGTAATACTCAATCGCCTGTTCGTGAAGCGCAGCACGGTTCTCCTCCGTGTCTTCAGTCAGGTAGTTTTCCACATAATCATTCAGCATCGCTTCAAACTCTACCGCAGCTTCGTTTTCAAAAGCCTTCTGCTCTTCCTCATTGAACTGATCATAACCGGCCTCATGCAGATGC
Organism: Clostridia bacterium; assembly: GCA_017544935.1. Lineage (GTDB taxonomy): Bacteria > Bacillota > Clostridia > Christensenellales > Aristaeellaceae > SFMI01. The sequence continues at coordinate 6,730 of JAFYDF010000013.1, read as the reverse complement.
TTATTGATCACAGACTGCTGTACCAGATAGTCGATGGCAGCATCATAATCGGGATACTCTTCGGTATATCCGTAATAATACAGCAGATAAGCATAATACTCCGCATCATCCACGGTAATCTGCTCGTCGTCTACCGTAACCAGCACGATCGAACCGTCCAGAGGCTCTGCCGGCTCTTCGGCAGGAATCTCAGTCGCGGCAGGAACTGCTGTAGGCGCTTCTTCTGTCGTTTCTGCATGTGCATTCAGAACATTACCAAAGCCAGGCACGACCAGCATAACTGCCAGCATCAGCGCGATCATTGCAGAATAGATCGATAATACTTTCTTTTTCATTTTGGACTTCCTTTCCATACGCGGCTGAAGTCGCGTTACCGCTTCATTATGCCACATCCAATGCCGTCCTGCAAGGCATTTCCCTGTCATGGAAAAAAGTTACAAATCGGACACACTTTCGGCGTTTGCAATGCAGCAGTCTTTCCGTTATAATAGTAAGGTCATGCACGTTTTTCCGCAAAGAAGGCTCGGAGCATTTCCGCACACTCTTCTTCAAGCACTCCGCCTATGCAAGGCACATGTCTGGAAAAGGCAGGATCATGCGGAAGATCGTACACGCTCCCGCAGCATCCCTGTTTGGGATCATAGGCGCCGAAGACGCATTCATCAGGCTGTGCCATGACCAGTGCACCGGCACACATGGGACAGGGTTCCAGCGTAACTACCAGTTTGCAGCCATGCAGGCGGCGCGTACCCAGCACCTCTGCTGCGCGCTGCATCGCCAGCATTTCAGCATGGGCAAATGGGCCGCCGCCGTTCTCGCGCTCGTTATGTGCGCGGGCAATGATGCGGTCCTGATATACCACAACCGCACCTACCGGTACATCTTCTCCACTCTTCGCTGCTTCCGAGAGTGCTTCACGCATCCATTCCTCATACATTTTCCTATACACCCCGCAGTATTTTATCATTTTCACCAAAAAACAACAAGGAGGCGATCAAATGCGCAGGCTTATCTCCCTTTTTCTGATCCTGCTGATTCTCTTTCAGGCCGGCGTAGCAGAAGAAGCGCCTGGCACGCGTCTGATCGCTCTCAATATCGGCAAAGCAGACTGCCTGCTGCTGCTTTTCGATGACCAGGCATATCTGATCGACGGAGGCTGGGAACAGACATACGGAACACTGCACGAAGCACTGCAGCGCTATGGAATCACCAGACTGAACGGGGTCTTTCTTACTCACTGTGACAGAGACCACTACGGCGGACTTCTCCGGCTTGCATCGGATGATATTCCTGTCGATGCATGGTATGCCGCTTCTATCTATCATGACATTCCGTCCAGCGGTCATCCTCTCGTTGACGCTGCTGCGGTCCGCAGCGAAAGCGTCCGCTGGCTCAATGCAGGCGATGTGCTGGAGCTCGGCAGTACAGGTACCCTGACCGTACTTGGACCGCTGACCAAGAACATTGAAAACGAGAACAATAACTCTCTGGTATTTTCCGTAGAGACCGCAGACGGCTTTCTGCTCTTTACAGGAGACATGAAGCTGGAAGAGGAAACCGAGCTGCTGACAGCCGGGCTGATCTCTGGAGCGGATGTGCTCAAAGTGCCTTTTCACGGCGACAATACCGCCAGCAGCGAAAGTTTTGTCCAGGCTGTCATGCCGCAGATTGCCCTGATCTGCACTTCAACCCGGGAAGAACCGGATACGCCGGCTGGTTCAGTGCTCAAGCGCTACCAGCGCATCGGCGCGCAGGTTTATGTGACACAGGATTATTCATGCGGCATCGAAATCACACTGAAAAACGGTGTGCCGTCAGTGTCGGATATCGTATGGCAGCTGCCCGACTATTCCGCGAGCGTTCGTGCCGTGATCGATCTTAAAGATGATATGCTGACGCTGCGCAACAGCAGTGCTTCCGATATTTCCATCTCCGGATGGGCGGTATACTCCTCGCGCGGCAGTGAATGCATATTCCTGCCTGAAGGCGCTGTGCTTCCCGCCAACGGCGTATACAAAATCGGCACACGCGCGACATCCCAGCAGGTGGATCTATCGCTGGATATGAAGCGTATGTGGCATAAATCCAAGCTCGACCAGGCTATGATCTATGATGAACACGGCAGCGTCGCTGCTGTAACAAGCAACGGCATGCCCGAATGACCTTTCCTTCTTGGAGGACCGATATGCGCAAGACTGCAATCTGTTTTCTGCTCATTCTTCTGACACTCCTGCTCCTGACTGTCTGTGCACATGCAGGTGATGCGTCCGTCTCCGGCCAGGCATGGTATGATGCCAGCGGCGACGGCATTCACAAGGAAGGTGCGCGTGCGCTGACCAGGGTGTCGATCACCCTTTACAAGGTGGAAGCAGACGGAAGCGAAACCCGTCTGGGCCAGCAGGGCACACGTGTAGACGGTACATATGCCTTCACAGGGCTGGATGCGGGCACTTATGTACTGAGTGTAACCCTGCCCACCGAGCATGAATTCATTGCGCCGAAGGAAGGCGGCAGCGTGATCCTGCCCGCCACCGGCCAGATCAGCCGTTCCCTGCCTTTTGTTCTTGAGGACGGGCAGCATCTGGACAACATGCACATCGGTGCTTCCAAGGCATCGTGTTTCATCAAGGTCTACGTTTTTGAGGATGCCAACCAGAACGGCGGCCGCAGCAGTGCGGAAGCCACTCTGCGCTATGTACCGGTCAGCCTGTATTATGAGATCAACGGCGAATGGCTGGAAGTGCTGGTCGAAAAGACGGACATTGAGGGCTGCGCCACGTTCTGGCGTCTGACTCCCGGCACTTACCGTGTCGCAGTTACCCTGCCCAAAGGCTATATCATTGGCCCCATGGGTGAAAAGATCAACGGCTGGTATAACTGTTTCCCGCCGCAGGATGGTGCTTTCAGTATGACTGAGCCCATTGATGTCGCACGCGGGGAAAGCCTGGGGCTAGGCGTCGGTGCTGTCAGCAGCGGCAGCGTTGCCGGTACTGTCTGGGCAGATAATGACTGCAACGGATCGCGCAGCGCACAGGAAGGCGGATTTGCCGGTGCTGAAATCTCGCTCGTCAGTGAAGCAGCCGGCGTATCCCGTCAGACGATCACAGACGAGACAGGTACTTATCTGTTTGAAGGCCTGCTTGCGGGCGAATATACCCTGACCGTTTCCCTGCCGGAAAACAGCATGTTCTCGCTTCCGGGCGGTGACTCACTGCTGACCGAAGGTTATGCCTTCACCTCCAGCACACAGATCACCGTCGATGACAAGCAGGAAAAGAAGCTTCAGCCGATCGGTGTTATGCCGGTCACACGCCTGCTCGTACATTTCTATAACGATCTGAACGCCAACGGCCTCTGGGATGCCGGTGAACCGCCGTTTGCCGGTGCCGATGTCGAGATTCTGAGCGGAGATGCCGTCATGACCTCCGCACGCTCGGATGGCAGCGGAGCAGCCCTTATTCCCGTGCTGCGCGGCGGCGAAACGGAGATCCGCATCATTCTGCCCGCCGGTCAGTCTCTGACCGTTTTAGGAGCACAGAGTGACTTCAACGCACCCGGAGCTACAGGCGATCTGACTCAGCCTGAGACGTTATCGCACGGTGTGGAAACGCAAATGTATGCCGGCATCACGCTGGCTGCGCATGTCAGCGGTACATTGTTCAATGATGTGAACGTCTCCGGAGTATTCGACACAGGCGAACAGGGTGCAGCCGGCTTCACTGTTCAGGCGATCGATGCTTCCGGTGCGGTGGTTGCCCAGACGCAGACGGACAGCAATGGCTTCTACGTGTTTGACAATCTGCTTCCGCAGCAGCATGTCATCCGTTTCCTGCTGCCTAATGCTTATGTCTGCAGCGAACCCTCCGAGACTGATGCTGCCGGGCAGAACCATGTTGTTGCCCAAAATTCCGAATATGGCGAAACAGGCACGCTGGACCTGACTCCCGGTCAGCGTGTAGAGCATATTGATGCGGCTATTTTCCGCAGCGCTACCGTATCCGGTGCTGTAATGCTTGAAACAGGGATCCAGAGTCTGCCCGTATCCGGCGGTATTGCCGGTGTCTCAGTCGTTCTGCTGGACGAATATGGCGCACCTGTATCCGATACCACTTCCACTGTGACAGGCGAAGACGGCACCTTCTATCTGAAAGGTGCGCTTCCGGGCGAATATACCCTGGAGTACATTCTTCCCGAAAACGCTCAGTTTATCAACCCGGATACAGGCGCTGAAAGCTATACTACAGAGCCCTTCACCCTGAAGGTGGGCGATGACCGAATCGAACAGCCGCTTGCTGCCGTATTCACAGGCAGCCTGTCCGGCATCCTGTATACGGATAAAGATCTGAGTGCTGCCTTCGACGTTTCCGAAGAAGTACTCAGTGATGTGACTGTTACCCTGACGCACACTGAGCTCGACCTGGAATATGAAACCCGATCGCTGGATAACGGCGAATATATCTTCAGTGCACTGCGTCCCGGCGAATATATCGTGCGTATTACGCTGCCCGAAGGCCTTGTCTTCGGCTTTGATCCTGCTTCACCGCTTGATCCCGCCGCCCGGCAGAGCACCGAAGGCCGCCTGTTCGTGGATGTCGGCCAGCAGCATACCGGACGCAACATCGCGGCGGTATACCCCCTGCAGGCAACAGAAGGCCTGATCTATTTCGATCTGACGAACGACGGTGTGCGTGATGCCGGAGATTACGGTGCACAGGACGTGACCCTGACGCTCAGAAGCGTAAATGGTCCGCAGTCTTATACCCTGATGACCAATTCAGACGGCGTCTTCACAATGGATGCGGTCGTTCCCGGCGAATACACGATGCTTGTCACCCTGTCAAGCGATTATACAGTAGCAGACAGCAATGATGCCCAGCTAATCGATGGTTTCTGGACTTCCTCCGTACTCCTGACCAGCGATCTAATGGCAGGCCCGGAATACCCCATCCTGCATTATGCAAGCATCGCCGGCCATGTCTGGAGCATGGATGGATCCCTGACCGGAGTATCCGGACGCACCGTCAGCCTGTTCTTCGGTAATGAGGAAGAGCCGTCAGCTCAGACAGAGACCGATGCGGAAGGTGCATTTGAATTCATTCACCTGAAGCCGGGTGAGTACCGCGTCACTTGCGATCTGCCTCAGGGCAAGTATGATTATGCGCGGCCCGAGGACGCCGGCCTGCGTCCCGCATCTCTGCCCCAGGATACTCCCGATTTCCCCGTCGGCTGGAAGGGAACTTTCCATGTTGATATGGCAGCACAGCTGATTGCCTGCGACATCGGTATCGGAGCGCTTGGTTCGCTCGGCGATACTGCCTGGCTGGACGAAAACGGCAACGGCCTGCAGGACGGCAGTGAACCGGGTATCCCCGGTATCCATATTGCACTGTATCAGTATGGAAATCTCGCCGCTGAAACGGATACTGACGTATTCGGGCGCTATCTGGTGACTGACCTGTTCCCGGGCACATATACCGTCGTCGTTACAGTACCGGAAGAACTGAATACGACCGTGCACCGCGAAGACTTCCCACTGGCAGCCAGCGTGCTGCCGCAGAGTGAAGAGCGCAGTGTTGAAGCGGACGGCATTACCGTACCCAGTGACGGCCGCAATCTCAGCTGCGACTTCGGCTTCGTGCTGCGCAAGGCCGGCCGCTATCCGGCTTCCATGCAGGAGACCCCTGAAACCGACTGGAGTTTCGGCGGAAAACGGAGATAATACACCTTAATATTCATACTGTGTTAATGATACAGCATTATTCTCATTGCGATCACTGATTCTGGAGTGAAATGGTATGCTTACACTGAAAAACATCCGAAAGGAATACCGCACGGGCGATCTCACAGTGGAAGCTCTGCGCGGCATCGACATCTCCTTCCGGCAGAATGAATTCGTTGCCGTGCTCGGCCCTTCCGGCTGCGGCAAGACCACACTGCTGAACATTATCGGCGGCCTGGACCGATATACTGAGGGCGAACTGACCATCAAAGGCCGTGCTACCCGTGAATTCCGTGACCGCGACTGGGATGCTTACCGGAATCACTCCATCGGCTTTGTGTTCCAGTCTTATAATCTGATCCCGCATCAGACCGTGCTGTCCAACGTGGAGCTCGCGCTGACGCTTTCCGGTGTGTCCCTGCAGGAGCGCCGCCAGCGCGCCATCCAGGCGCTTGAACAGGTGGGGCTTGGCGATCAGCTCAAGAAAAAGCCTGCCGAAATGAGCGGCGGCCAGATGCAGCGCGTGGCCATTGCGCGTGCCCTGGTCAACAATCCCGAGATCGTGCTGGCGGATGAGCCAACAGGCGCTCTGGACAGCGAGACCAGTGTGCAGATCATGGAAGTGCTCAAGGAGATCGCAAAAGACCGGCTGGTCATCATGGTCACGCACAATCCCGACCTGGCAGACCAGTATGCCACGCGCATCGTGCGTCTGCTGGACGGACGTGTAATCGATGACAGCGATCCCTACGACGGGAGCGAGCCCGAACAGAAAGCCATAAAAGCGGGAAGCACAAGCATGAGTTTTCTCACCGCCCTGCGACTCTCGCTGAACAATCTGATGACCAAAAAAGGCCGTACTTTCATGGTGTCTCTGGCGGGAAGCATCGGCATCATCGGAATTGCACTCATTCTGTCTGTATCCACCGGCGTAAACACATACATCAAGCGTGTAGAAGAAGACACCCTTTCCGCCTATCCGCTGGAGATCACGCAGCAGACAATGGACCT
>JAFYDF010000119.1 GCA_017544935.1 Clostridia bacterium | reverse complement strand
TTTTTCATGCAGATCCTGAGGAGCCGTGCGCGATGCACAGGCACTGGAACAGGTAGAGCAATCATGTGTGCAGTTTTCGCTCATATTGATTTCCTTTCTTGCCTAGAAGGGCGGAAACAGCATATCACGCTTTCGAGGGATGCGCAAGGGAAAAGACATGTAAATGATATCGAAAATACTGCAGAAATACTGCAGAAATCAATGTGCAGAAACGAATTTTTTGAATTGTACATTTACAAACAATATTTAATATGATATTATTATTGTGATATTTTATACAAGTCCCGCGGTCTGGGGGAGGGGAGCTTTTTCAATGCAAGATAATGAGCTGCGCGTGCTGTCGGTGCAGGGCGTTCGGCGCTTGCCATATTATTTGAAATTTCTGAAAGAGATGCAGGCAAAGGGCACTGCGTTTGTGCCTGCTATTTCTATTGCCAATTCGCTGGGCATATATGAGGTGCAGGTGCGAAAGGACCTGGCTGCTGTATCCAGCAGTCCGGGAAAGCCGCGTGTAGGATTCAGTGTTGATGGCCTGATTGCCGATATAGAGCATTTTCTGGGTTATGATAATGCCAACCTGGCGGCGTTGGTAGGAGCCGGAAATCTGGGAAAAGCACTTCTGAGCTATGGCGGCTTTGCTGAATATGGATTAGATATTGCCGCTGCCTTTGATACGGATCCTGCATTGGCGGGCCAGTGTATCCATGGCTGTACAGTGTATCCCATGGAACGGCTTGCGGCAGTTTGCCGCGAGAAGAATATCCCCATCGGTATCATTACTACTCCGGCCGACCAGGCACAGACGGCCTGTGACAAACTGGTTGCGGCGGGCATAAAGGCTATCTGGAATTTCGCTCATGTGCGTCTGCATGTCCCCGAGGGGGTGCTGATGCAGGAAGAGAACATGGCAGTTTCCTTCGCCGTGCTTAGTAACAGCCTCGCACAATCCCTGCGGGAGCAGGCGCTTCGCGATAAACAGAAATAAAAAACCATGCGGCAAACGAAGGCTTGCCGCTTTTTGTTTACGTAAGTCTGCTGAAGACAGCTTAAACTGGATCGGAAGGTGCAAGACCACCGATAAAAGATTTTAAAATATCGATATAAAAATACAGAAAAAATAATGCAATCCAAGGCAAGGTGTGGTACAATAAACAAGTACGTGTGCTTCTGTAGCATACGCGAACACGGAAGGAGGGCTTTCCCATCATGCCGGATACAAACGAAAAATTTGAACTGCTCAATCAGGCGATTGAAGAATTGAAGGACCAGCCGGGTGCGCTGATGCCCGTGATGCAGCGGGCACAGAATATTTTCGGATGTGTTTCCCTGGATGTGCAGAAGCTGATTGCTGAAAAGCTTGGTGTCACACTGAGCGAGGTATACGGCGTAGCCACTTTTTACTCTCAGTTTAAACTTAAGCCTGCCGGCAAGTATACGATCAGTGTATGCCTGGGTACTGCCTGCTATGTAAAAGGATCGCAGAAGGTGCTTGACCGTCTGAGCGAGGAGCTGAATATCCCCGTAGGCGATACTACTGATGACGGGCTTTTCACACTGCAGGCAACCCGCTGTCTGGGAGCGTGCGGTTTGGCACCTGTAATGACTGTGAATGATGAAGTATACGGCGGCTTAACGCCGGATGACATTCCTGGCATTCTGGAAAAATACAGAGAATTAGAGATGTAATCAACAAAGCGATGTTTGGAGGAAAGAGCCAATGAAATCGATTGCCGAATTGGAAGCCATCCGCCAGCGTACACTGCTGCGTATGAATCTGAACGGCGAGGATCCCAACGGGGATATTCGTGTGGTGGTAGGAATGGCCACTTGCGGAATCGCTGCTGGTGCACGCCCCGTTATGCAGGGCTTTATCGAAGAGATCAACCGGCGTGGGCTCAGCCATGTGACGGTCGGTCAGACTGGATGCATCGGTATGTGTCGCCTTGAGCCGATGGTGGATGTATATGTACCTGGCAGTGGCAAGGTAACGTACGTGCATATGACTCCCGAAAAGGTTGCCCGTGTGGTAGCTGAACATATTGTCAATGGCCGGCCTGTGGCGGAATTCACCATCGGTGCTGCCGAAGAAAACAAATCATCTGACCGCTGAGGAGGTGCCTTATGGAAATCTATCGCGCACATGTGCTTTGCTGCAGCGGTACGGACTGTACGGCTTCCGGCTCGACACAGATTTTTGAACGTTTTGAACAGCTGATCAAAGAAAAAGGCCTGGAGAAAGAGGTTAAGGTCATCTCCACGGGCTGCTTTGGGCTGTGCAAGGACGGTCCTATTGTAGTTGTTTATCCCGATGGCACATGCTATTCGCATGTGAAGCCTGAAGATGTTGATGAAATTGTCAGCGAGCATTTGGCGAAGGGCCGGCCAGTACAGAGACTGATCCGCAATAAAGAGACAGAGCAGGAAGCTGCGGGAAAAACGCTTGAGGATAATGAGTTTTATCGTCATCAGAAGCGAATCGCACTGCGCAACTGCGGCATAATTGACCCCGAAAACATCGATGAGTATCTGGCAATGGATGGCTATAAAGCCCTCGAAAAGGCGCTGACTAAGATGACTCGAGAAGAAGTCATTGATGAAGTTCTCCGCTCTGGTTTGCGTGGGCGCGGTGGCGGTGGATTCCCCACTGGCCTCAAATGGAAGTTTACATACAACTCTCAAGCAGATCAGAAGTATGTAGCCTGTAATGCCGATGAAGGCGATCCTGGTGCATTTATGGACCGCAGTGTACTGGAAGGCGATCCGCACAGTGTGCTGGAAGCTATGGCTATTGCGGGATATGCTATTGGTGCCAGCGAGGGTTATATCTATGTACGTGCAGAGTATCCTATTGCTGTTAAGCGCTTAGAGATTGCGATTGCTCAGGCACATGATTACGGACTGCTTGGCAAGAATATCTTCGGCACAGGTTTTGATTTTGATATCAAGATCCGCCTGGGTGCCGGCGCGTTTGTCTGCGGCGAAGAAACAGCTTTGATGCGCTCAATCGAAGGCAAGCGCGGCGAGCCTATTCCGCGTCCTCCATTCCCAGCGGTCAAAGGACTCTTTGCCAAGCCTACCATGTTGAATAACGTTGAGACCTACGCCAATGTTGCGCAGATCATCCTTAAGGGCGCTGATTGGTTCTCTGCCATGGGTACGGAACGCAGCAAGGGAACCAAAGTATTCGCATTGGGCGGCAAGATCAATAATACAGGCCTGGTAGAAGTGCCTATGGGCACACCTCTGCGCACGATCGTCTATGATATCGGCGGCGGTATTCCCAACGGCAAGAAATTTAAGGCTGTCCAGACCGGCGGCCCTTCGGGTGGCTGTCTGCCGACAGAGTTGCTTGATACTCCTGTAGATTATGATAACTTGGTCGAAGCGGGTTCCATGATGGGCTCGGGCGGCATGATTATCATGGACGAAGATAACTGCATGGTAGATATCGCCCGTTTCTTCCTGGAGTTTACCGTGGATGAAAGCTGCGGCAAGTGCACTCCGTGCCGTGTGGGAACGCGCAGAATGCTGGAGATCCTTAACCGTATTGTTGAGGGTAAAGGCACCATGGAAGACCTGGACAAACTGGAAGAGCTGGCTGCAGGCATTAAGTCAACAGCCCTGTGCGGATTGGGGCAGAGTGCTCCTAACCCCGTGCTGTCAACACTTAAGTACTTCCGCAATGAGTATGTTGCCCATATTGTGGATCATGTCTGCCCCGCGCATCATTGCCGTGCTTTGCTACAGTATATTATCGAGACATCAAAGTGCCGTGGATGTACTGCCTGTATGAAGGTCTGCCCGGCTGGTGCTATTGAGGGTGAGGTACGCAAACCGCATTATATCGATCCTTCCAAGTGCATTAAGTGCGGAGCCTGTATGGAGACATGCGTTTTCAAAGCGATTCAGCGCAAATAAGAGGAGGACAGCTGTACCATGGAAAATATGATCAATCTAACGATCGACGGCGTGCAGGTGTCGGTTCCCGCTGGAAGCACCGTGCTTGATGCTGCGCGCAAGGCCAATGTGCATATTCCAACCTTGTGCTATCTCAAGGATGTAAATGAGATTGGTGCATGCCGGGTGTGCGTAGTAGATGTCGGCGGTCGTGCATTACAAGCAGCTTGTGTGTATCCTGTAAGCGAGGGAATGGTAGTAAAGACTAATACTCCTGCTGTACGGCGTGCGCGCAAGGTAGTTGTTGAGCTGCTTCTGAGCATTCATGACCGTAAATGCCTTTCCTGCCCGCGAAACAACAATTGCGAACTGCAAGATTTGTGCCGTGATCTGGGCATTGAGGATGATAATCACTTTGCAGGTGAGGTTATAGAACATAAGATAGATGATGCTTCACCTTGCGTAGTCCGTGATAATAATAAGTGTGTGCTTTGCCGTCGCTGCGTCTCGGCATGCCATAAGCAGCAGAATGTAGGCGTAATTGGCGCGGTCAAGCGTGGTTTCGGGACCAGCATTGAGAGCCCATGGGGCTTGCAGCTGGCTCAGACTGGCTGCGTAGGCTGCGGCCAGTGTATCGTGGCCTGTCCCGTAGGCGCATTGCGCGAGAAGGATGGCATCAAGGCTGTTGATAAGTTGCTGGAAAGCGGAAAGCATGTGTTCGTGCAGCCTGCTCCTGCAGTGCGAGCCGCACTGGGTGAAGAATTCGGTTTACCTATGGGCACGCCGGTTACAGGGAAAATGGTAGCTGCATTGCGCCGCCTGGGCTTTGAAAAAGTATTCGACACTGATTTCGGCGCTGATTTGACCATCCTTGAAGAAGCGACAGAGCTTGTGCAGCGTATACAGAACAAAGGCGTATTGCCCATGATTACTTCTTGCTCTCCCGGTTGGGTCAAGTACTGTGAGACCTATAATTCTGATTTCATTCCAAATCTGTCCAGCTGCAAGAGCCCACACGAGATGCTGGGTGCTGTGATCAAGAGCTATTATGCTGAAAAGGCAGGGCTTGATCCCAAACAGATGGCAGTTGTTTCCGTTATGCCGTGTACAGCTAAAAAGTATGAGGCCCGCCGCCCCGAACTGAGCAATAATGGACTGCCTGATGTGGATGAAGTGATCACGACCCGCGAACTGGCGCGCATGATCCGTTCTGCCGGCATCGATTTTGCCAACCTGCCTGATGAGGACTTTGACCGTGTTCTTGGTGAAAGCACAGGTGGTGCCGTGATCTTCGGCGCAACTGGCGGCGTGATGGAAGCTGCTCTGCGTTATGCCTATGAGGCAATCACAGGTCAGGAACTTAAACAGGTGGAATTCCATGAAGTGCGCGGGTTACAGGGCGTTAAGGAAGCCATAATCGATTTGGGAAGCCTGAAACTGAATGTGGCTGTCGCGCATGGTACGGCAAATGCACAGAAGCTTCTGGACAGCGTGCGCAGTGGTGAAAAGCATTATGAGTTCATTGAGATCATGTGCTGCCCAGGTGGCTGCGTGACTGGCGGTGGTCAGCCGATCGTCAAGAGTAGCAAACGCGCTGCAGTCAATGTATCGGCCGAACGCGCCAAAGCGCTGTATTCTGAGGATGAGGGCAAGCCGCGCCGCAAGAGCCAGGAAAATGAAGAGCTGAAGGTACTGTACAGCGAGTATCTGGGAGAGATTGGCGGTCATCGCGCGCATCATCTGCTGCACACGACATATACTGCACGCGATCCGTACGAACAGATCAAATAACCGTCTTATTCCCTAAAAATTCCGTTGAAATAAAGCCCGTGGCGTAACAAGTGCGCCATGGGCTTTTTTGGTTTTACAAAAAACCGGATTTTGTGGGAAAATGCTTGTCAGTGCTGATAAAATCCGCTATAATAAATTGGTTATACATACGGAAGGGGGACGCGGTATGGCAGCAAAAGAAGCTAAGCGTTGGGCGCGTAGGCTGATTTTCGCGCTGGCTCCATGTTTGCTGCTTTGCTTTATGTACTGTGTCTGGGGACCGATGGAAGTTTTCGTCGGCAATGCTGCGAATTTCCGCCTCCAATATCATGATGCTTTCTGGCCGTTGCTGCAGATTATGGGCATTGCGGCAGTAGCATTGACGTTGATCGTTTCTCTGTTCCGTCGCCGTGCATACAGAGTGATACTGGCTGTTGTCTTTATGCTGGCGCTTTGCAGTTACATACAGAACAACTTCCTTAATTTGGACTTAGGCTTGCTGGAAGGTGAGGGAGTTGATTGGAAACAGTATACCACGCATGGGTGGATCAATCTGGCAGTATGGATCGTCCTTCTTGCCGGCGGTATAGTACTTTTGCTGAAACTGCGTGCACGTACTGCCCGGCGCTTAATTGCATTGGCAAGTGTTGTATTGCTGCTTGTACAGGGAGTCACCTTTGGCGTAGTGACCTATCGGCATTTGACAAGTGACGCAAGCCGCTCACGGGAAGAGTCCAGTTATGTGCTCAACGGACGCGAACAATTCAATGTTTCCGCTGAAGGCAATGTGATCGTTTTCCTGCTTGATTATTTCAGCAATGATTATGTGGATGCAGCTGAAAAGGCTTATCCCGGTTTGCTGACACCGTTCCATGATTTCACATATTATGACAATTGCGATTCAACTTATATCGGGACATTCCCTTCTGTGGTGCATTTGTTGACAGGCAATCCCTTTGATAATACGATCCCCATTGATACGTGGTTTGATCAGTCCTGGAATGGTGCAGATTCGGAGTATTTTTTCAATACCCTGAAGGAGAACGGATATAAATTCAACTTCTTCGATTCTTCCAACACGTATTTTGGACTGCAGTATGCTGGGGACAAAGTCAGCAATATACATGAAATACCCGGAGACAGTTATATTGTATATACACCGAACCTGGTGAAGCGTTTGCTGCGTCTGTCGCTGTATCGCTATTTCCCGCATGCACTTAAGCAGTATTTCTATCAGCCTAGCAATGTATTTAACGAAATGGTGAATATGTACCTTGGCGGTGCGGTAATCTGCCATAACAGCATTTCGTTCTACAACCTGCTCAATCAGAAACATCTCACACCTATAAGCGGTGATGGTAAATACTTCATTATTCAGTTCCTGCGCGGGACACATCCGCCTTATCAGGTGAATGATGTGCCTGAATGGGATGAAAATGCTACGCTGGAGCAGTGTGCAGCTGGAAATCTCAAGATGGTGGCTGCTTATTTGGATGAATTGAAAGCGCAGGGATTATACGACAGCAGCACAATTATCATTACTTCCGATCATGGTGACAAGGAAAACAGTATGCAGGTGTTGTACTTTATCAAGGAAGCTGGCGTCACCCGTGATAAAATGGCTGTATCTTCTGCGCCAATCACACATATCGAGTTCCAAGGGACGATCCTCAGGAACATTGGCGCAGATACGAATGGCCGTACAACGATATATGATTTTGCTGATGGCGATAAGCGTGTACGTACAGTAATGCGCAACTATATCGATACAAACTATCCATACGTTCGGAAATATCATAGCACCGCGCAGGGAACGCATACTGTGATGTATGTATATAGTTACCAGGGAGATCGCAAGGCACTGCGTAAGCAAGTGCGCCGCGGCCCTACTGAAATACTGCCGCTGACTGAATGCTTTAACTGATGGGAGAGAACAATCGATGAAAAAGCTGCTGTGCATCTTTCTGATGCTGACGTTGCTGACTTCCGCAGCACTCGCCGAAGGACATGTGATCACTGGAACCGTGACAAACAATGAAGGGGAAAGTGAACTGAATATCCAATGGGGCACGGATGGCTTTGCAATCGAACGGGAGAAAGGTGTGCTGGCAGGCCGCTGGCAGGCGAATGGTGCATTGCTGTTGACTTTGTCAGATGAAATCAGTGTTCTGCTGCCGGCTCTTCCGAAGATAGAAGGCTTTTCCGAGAAGCTGACAGCGTTGTTGCAGGATGCACCGGTATATGAAAGCGCACGACATTCATCTCTTTATATTTTTGCTCAACAGGTAGAACTGTCAGGAGATGCTGTCTGTGCATTTGGACTGTCGCTTCTGGACAGTATTCCCGAGGCCGCCGCTTTGGCTCCATTACGCCAACTGCTGGCACAGGGTGGTGGTAGTGAGCCTTGGGCAACTATTACCCGCTATCTCCCGGACCAGCGTCAGTATCCAAATGATCAGCTGCTAATGTTTAGCTTGTTTGCACCAGGGTTGCCATATATCTGGCTGGAAATACGCACGGATGAATACGGTGTGAATTTCCGTCTGGCTGCCACGCAGGAAACAGTAACTGACTGGGATGAAACCATCTTGGCACTGGAAGAAAACAATGGGGAAAGCGGTCTGCTGTTGAAGGGCTTTACGCTTGAGATGGCAGATGATGAAGAAAACAATATATACGTAGAAGCAGAGCTGTTTGCAAAGGGTATGGATTTACATTTTGAGACGGATGTATATATTTCTTTGGATGGTGCGTATGATTGGTATGCTGACGCGGTACTAACGGATGCGCGCTCTAATGAGGAGCTGTATACGCTGAACTTGGAAAGCGAACTCGTGGACGAAATAATGCTACCGGAGATTATAGACACAGAGGTAATCGACCTGACCGATGGAATAGACGAGACAGAACAGGCTTTGCTGGCTGAGTTTTTCTGAAGACAAAAGGGGCATGCGCCCCTTTTTTTGACAGGTGAAGAATATGAAATTGTTTGATATTATCGGCCCTGTAATGATTGGACCATCCTCCTCGCATACGGCAGGAGCTGCGCGTATTGGGCGAATTACACGCCAGCTTCTTGGCGAGGAAGTGAAGCATGCGGTTATTTCTTTTCATGGCTCTTTTGCTAAGACTTATGCTGGGCACGGTGCTGATCGAGCTGTAATCGGCGGATTGCTGGATCTACATGTGGATGATGTGCGGTTGCGTACCAGCAAAAAATTAGCAGCTGCACGGGGTATGACATATGAGATTACCACTGTCCAGCTGCGCGAGGCACATCCCAATACGGTGATTGTGGAAGCTACCGGTATCAGTGGCAAGCAGATCAAAGTCGAAGCGGCTTCGGTTGGTGGTGGCAGCGTACGTGTGCAGTATTTGAATGGTATGGAAGTTGGATTTTCTGGCGATCGTACAACATTGGTGATTCAGCATCGTGATATGCCTGGGGCAATTGCGAAAGTCAGCCGTCTGTTGGCAGCGTCAAAGACGAATATTGCCACAATGCGCGTGTTCCGTGAGGAGGCTGGCGGCCGTGCTGTAATGGCACTCGAATTGGATAGCGTGCCTGAGCCTGCACATATAGAAGCATTGCGCAATATATCAGGTTTCGACAGCGTGACACTGCTGCGTGGCGTATAACGGGGGAAGAGTATGGAACGATCTGTAGAAAAACTGTTGACACGCGCTCAGGGCCAGGGGATTGCTTCTGCTATGCGGGAATGGCAGCTGCGTCATGATGATACTGCTCAGAGCGTTGCGGAACTTGATGCGCGCATGGCAGAAGCGCTTCAAGTCATGCGTGAATCGGTGGAAAAGGGCTTGGATCCTGAATTGCACTCAGTCAGCCGTTTGACAGGTGGCAATGCATACAAGTTGATGACAGCAATGCAGAATGGCATTACTGCCGGTGGAAATCTTTTGGGGCGTATCTGCGCCCGTGCGTTAGCGGTTGCTGAATGCAATGCAGCCATGGGCCGTATCGTGGCAGCGCCTACAGCTGGTGCATGCGGGATTCTGCCAGCGGCATTGCTGACTCTGCAGGAAGAATACGATTTAAGTGACGAAAAACTTATTGATGCACTATATGTGGCAGGAGCCTTTGGACTGATTATCGCCAACCGTGCAAGCATTTCTGGTGCGCAGGGCGGTTGTCAGGCAGAATGTGGTACAGCAGCAGCTATGACTGCTGCAGCAGTTGTATTCTTGCGTGGCGGTACACCGCAGCAGTCCGCTGATGCCTGTTCTTTTGCCCTAATGAACCTGATGGGTTTGGTGTGTGATCCTGTACGCGGCTTGGTAGAAGTTCCCTGTGTATTTCGTAATGTTGGCGCTGTATCTGTTGCGTTATCTGCTGCTGACATGGCTTTGGCAAGCATAGTTTGCCCTTTGCCGTGCGATGAGGTGATTGACGCTATGCGTCAGGTGGGAGATTCTATGCCCGCTGCTCTGCGTGAGACAGGAGAGGGCGGCTGTGCGGCATGTCCTTCGGCTTGTGGCAGGAAAAAGGATTAGCGAGTTTATTGGCGATTAGGATTCCTTTATGGAAACAGAAGTGCCTGTACAAGGCACTTTTTATCTGTGCGCTTGTACAGGCAAAAAAGGTAGCCGTCCTGCACTCCTTTATGAGTAAGCACCTTCTGAAGTTTCTCTGCTTTGTCCTTTTTCCCGATGTTTGCTTCAGGAGAAGCATATCAGCGAAAAAAGGACAGCCTTTTCACATATAAACGAAATAAGTGCAAAGACAGAAAGGCTAATCCAGATGTTAACGTTCAATAAAACTGAGCTTTGCGTATCGAGCAATCTGTAGGTTTAGCAACTCTTCGTATGCTTCATTCCGCTCATAATGCGTATAGCCGATCTGCCAAAGCCCGAAGGCGGCGAAATTACCGATGATCTCCCATACGATCATCTCTTCATTAAATGTTGAGATTTGCTTGATCAACCCGATTGCGAATACACTTACGGTGACCAGGAGCATCACGCGGCGATAGCGCTGCTCCAGCTTTTTTTCAATGCGAGCCTCTTCCGCCCGGTAATATAGTTCAAGTACTTCCTGTATGGTATCCCGTAAGGCTTCGGATAATGGAGCTCCACAGTGCAGATTGATCTGCAGCGGTGCAGGATGGCGCAGGGTACAGATATAACGGCTGATAACTAATGCGTATTTTGAATTGATTGCCATCGTGGGCCCTA
>JAFYDF010000118.1 GCA_017544935.1 Clostridia bacterium | reverse complement strand
GAAGCACACAGCGTCATGGCAAGAAGTATGGCCGGAATCAGCGCAACCATCATCCGTTTTTTCATCATTTCATCCTTTCAGGATAAGCCAGTGCCGTTCTACGGCAGTTTTCTCGCTGTCTCCAGCGCAGCGTCAATCACCTGATCCATATCGTAATATTTATACTCGCCCAGACGTCCGCCGAACAAGACATTCCTTTCCCCGGCAGCCAACCGCATGTAAGCTTTCAGCAGCTCTCCGTTTTTCTCGTCATTGACAGGATAATACGGCTCGCGCTCGGGAGTCCACTCAGAGGAGTACTCGCGGCTGATCACTGTCTTCGACAATTCGTTGCCTTCTTCGTCACGTCCGAACTCAAACCATTTATGCTCTATGATCCGCGTATAGGGCGTCTCGGCATCGGTATAGTTGATGGCAGCGTTGCCCTGATAATTGGGCTGATCCAGGATCTCTGTCTCAAAACGCACCGAACGGTAGGCAAGATATCCAAGGCTGTAATCAAAATAAGCGTCGATCGGACCTGTATAGACGATCCTGTCCGCGAGACTGTTCATATACCTGCGGTCCGTCAGGTAATCTGTCGAAAGCCTGACCGTAATATGCGGATCGTCGAGAATATTGGCGACCATCTTTGTGTAACCGCCGATGGGGATACCCTGGTAAAGCGCATTGAAATAATTGTTGTCGAAGGTCAGCCGTACCGGCAGCCGCTTGATGATAAAAGCAGGAAGCTCCGTACAGGCACGGCCCCACTGTTTCTGGGTATAGCCCTTGATCAGTTTTTCATAGATATCCGTACCGACAAGAGAGATCGCCTGCTCTTCCAGATTCTTCGGCTCTGTGATCCCTGCCGCGGCGCGTTGGCCTGCTATTTTTTCCGCCGCTTCCTCCGGCGTCACTACACCCCACATTTTGTTGAACGTGTACATGTTGAAAGGCAGAGAGTAAAGCTCTCCGCGGTAATTGGCGACCGGACTGTTGGTGAAACGGTTGAAGGTCGCATATGTATTCACATAGTCCCATACATTCCTGTCATTCGTGTGGAAAATGTGTGCGCCATAGATATGTACATTGATTCCTTCGATTTTTTCAGTATACACATTTCCGGCGATATGCGGCCTTTTATCGATCACAAGCGATGTCCTGCCCCGCTTTGCCGCCTCACGGGCGAATACGGCGCCGTACAGTCCAGCACCGACAATCAGATAATCATAGTGAGCCATTGCGACCCCTCCTGTATATGTTTGTAATGACATCTGCAGTTTTCGTGGAAGCCCTCTGTGCTGATTATAACACAGCTGATGAATTGAAAGCAACAAAAAACAGGATCGCTGAAGCGATCCTGAATGGAATCCGGCGACGACCTACTCTCCCGGGCCGTGTCCAGCCAAGTACCATCGGCGCTGAAGGGCTTAACTTCTGTGTTCGGAATGGGAACAGGTGGGACCCCTTCGCCATTGTCACCGGAAATGTTATCTTTTCAATGGGCCTGACTCTCAAACGCTTGCCCGACACGCTATCTTCTGTCTTCCTGAAGCCTCACTGCGTGCTTTGCGGGTCTATACTCTCTTGCACCCGCTCCCGCTTGCGAATCTTCACAACTGCACATTGTTTCCTATGAGTCTTTCTCTTATCCCATGATCTCAGTCTTAAAGAAGCTTTCGACCGATTAGTAGCAGCAACCTCCACGCGTTACCGCGCTCCCAGCGCTGCCCTATCTACCTGTTAGTCTTTCAGGGGTCTATATGGAATCTTAGTCTTGTGGTGAGTTTCACGCTTAGATGCTTTCAGCGTTTATCTCGTCCGTACTTCGCTTCCCAGCTGTGCCCTTGGCAGGACAACTGTTGCACCAGTGGTACGTCCATTCCGGTCCTCTCGTACTAGGAACAGCGCCACTCATGATTCCTTCGCCCACGATGGATAGGGACCGAACTGTCTCACGACGTTCT
>JAFYDF010000117.1 GCA_017544935.1 Clostridia bacterium | reverse complement strand
TAATACTGTTCATTTGTTGCACGCGATCCTGTTTGGTTGTATACTGCTATTACTCCTCTAAAGGAGAACAAGCATCTGTTTCCGGGAGAAAGACCATGTATGTAGAAAACAAGATCGTATCAAAGGCATATCGCAAGGCGAAAACCAGCTGGGGAATAGGCTGCCTGCTTTTGATCGCATGCTTAGCGCTGCTCGTAGTAGGGATCGCACGCTTTGCTGAGGTGCGAAGGAATTCCCGAAGCCTGAATGAGATCCTTGAAAGCGCTGACAGTGACAAGAAAAACCAGATGGCATATGTTGACCTGATCGGTATGTTCGTGTTCGCTGAACAAGGCGACAATAGAGAATATTATATAGGCTATGATGATAACAGGTATTATATCATCACCATGGATTCGAAAGGCTATGATTACTGTGTTAAGCAGTATGAAAACGCATCCGGCAGGACATTCCATATTACGGGCTATACAGATTCCATCCCGATTGAAGCCAGGTCTCTCGCTGTCGAGGGGCTGAACGAGGAGAGCAAGAAATCGGTTGTTACTTTGGCTTCGTTCAATAAGGTCTTTGGCGAAGTCTGCCTGAATGTTCTTGAAGAGAGCAAGCTGTACGGTGCAGCAGGATTCCTGCGGAGCGTGAAAGGCGAGGCTACAGGTATTTTCATTCTGCTTGCAATCATTGGCCTGACTATGTTCCTGATCGGACGCAGCCGCATAAATACCTTCACGAGAGCCCTGGGACCGGATAATCCTCATTCAGATGAGCTGATCAAAGAGATCAACGGTCCGGATGCCGAATGGATCGCGGAAGCGAAAACATATGTCACGGAGCACTATCTGGCAACCGTGACGAACGAATTCAGTGCTGCCCGGTTTGAGGATATCTTCTGGATCTATCGTACAAAACACAGCACCAACGGGATACATGATTACGACTATCTGAATGTCATAACCACTGACGGCAGGAGACAGATGATCGCAAGAGGCGGTGCTGCCACCAAGAAGCGCGCGACCAATACGGAAGAAATCCATGAAAGACTCCTGGGTCTGGCCGCCGAAAAGAATCCTGAAGCCAAGATCGGCTTCAGCAGCGAAAACCAGACGGCCTATAATGAGCTCAGGAAGACGATCAAGGCCAAGAAGGCTGGAATCTGATCAAAGTTGACCGGTGTAAAGTATCTGTGATCTGAACGGGGAATAGTATGTGCTGCAGATTTTTTGTTGACGGGACGTCAGAGCTTCACTTCTATGCAGAGAAAGCCAAAGACTCACCGCTGGCCGCATTAATGGTCAATAAGCTGATCCGACCGATCATATGCGATGGCGAAGTAGCGCCGACAAATATCGTTCCTGTTCTGGCATCTTCCAAAACACAGGCTGCCACGGTCTTTCCGATGGTCTGGGGGATCCCGAACCCGCGCGGCGGCTCTCCGCTCATCAATTGCCGTGCGGAGACTGCAGGTCAGAAGCCTTTCTGGAAGGAAGCATGGCGCGCGCACCGCTGCGTGATCCCTGCTAGTTATTATTTTGAGTGGGAACACCGCATTAACCAGAGCACGGGCAAGAAGGAGACCGGAGACAAATATCTGATTCAGCCCAAGAACAGCGCTGTGACCTGGCTTGCCGGCGTGTACCGCATCGAGGAGATGTCGGGCATCCGGGTGCCTGTCTTCGCGGTACTGACGCGTGAGCCGGGCGAAGGCATACGCTTCATCCATGACCGTATGCCGCTGATCCTGCCTGAAAGGCTGACTGAGGACTGGATCAAGCCAGACACGCAGCCGGATGAGCTCATGAAGAACGCGCTGACCGACATGGTATTCGAAAAGGCAGTATGATGCCCTGATAATTGCATACGGAAATAAAGTGCTCCTCCTGACGGTGATTCAGAAGGAGCTCATTATTTGGGGTTGCGGGAAGGATCAATCGCCTTTGAGTACGTGATATACCGTATCAAAGCAGGTCTTGATCTTGCAGTCAGAGGTAAGCAGGCAGCCATATGGGCTGTTCAGATTGTAGTCATAATCCTGGATCGCAGGGTTTGCGTCCCTGAGCCCCCAGATGCAGACCGCGGTCAGGGGATTGCTTTCTTCACTGTTCTTCTGCATGAAGATCTCAGAGAACAGGCGTCCGTAGAATTCTGCATGCTTTGCAGCCAAGCCCGAATCATAGTTCCGGACTGCCATTTCCGTGATCTGTACTTCATAGCCTCGTTTGATATAGATATCAATAGCCCTGTTCAGCTCGGTGATTATGCTCTCGGCCATGCAGCCGCTCTGTTGACCATACCCGCCGAGATATCCCTGCATGCCGATGCCGTCAACAAGCTTCCGGTATTCGCCCGATTCATTCTTAGCATAGGAATTTACGCTCTCGAGAAGAGCCACCGCAGCTGTCATTTTCTGCGTTGAGAACATATTGTAATCGTTATGGAACAGCTTGATGTCCACGCCGAGCTTTTCCACGGTATCCCGTGCGCACAAGAACGCGAACTCCACATAGTCGTCTCCGACACAGTCCAGGAAGATGTTGGATTCACCGTTGCGCTTCGTACGCAGATGCCGGGGATCCTTGGATTTCCATTCACTGGCGCTGTCTCCGATCGCCTCATTTACAACGTCCCAGCAATAGATCACACCGGGGTATTTTTCTTCGAAGTGAGTGATCACCTGCTCAATATAACTCTTCAGCCTTGCGCGCATCGTCTCTTTGTCAGCAAGCGGTTTTCTCTCATCGTAGCCTTCATGGAAGAACCATTTGGTCATATATGCATCCCAGACCAGCACGTGGCCGCGTACGCCTATGCCGCGTTCCTGGCACCAAGCGATCATCGCGTCTGCCTTGCCAAAACTCATCCTTGGCATCCCGTCTTCGCTTTTCTTGGAAAGGATCTGGTTGAGCAGGGAGTATGCCTTTGTTTCATTGCAGCAGGTCAGCGAGTTGAAATGGTCGCCCAGAAAGTCCATAAAAACTGCATTGTTCAGGTCGGCATAATTGAATGCGCCGCCGAGCTTGAATCCGTACGGTTCCGCAAAAGTATACAATGGTTCATAGTCATCTGAAACCGTACCGGCAATTTCAGCGGAAGAGGTCAGCGGCATAAGGCAGAAAATAAACACCATTACGAGAATAAG
>JAFYDF010000116.1 GCA_017544935.1 Clostridia bacterium | reverse complement strand
GTGATCTGCTGCTGGATGAGATGCGGATAACCAAGGCGCTGGTCATTGCGCCTCTGCGCGTGGCCCGCGACACCTGGCCTGCCGAAGCCGGTAAATGGGATCATCTGAAATACATGGATGTTTCCGTTATCGTCGGCGATAACAAGCATCGCATCGCGGCGCTGAACACATCTGCAATGATATACATCGTGAACCGCGAGAACGTCAAATGGCTGGTGGAATACTACGAACGCAACGGGCTGCGCTGGGACTTCGACTGCGTAGTGATTGATGAACTGTCATCCTTCAAGAACCATCAGTCCCAGCGCTTCAAATGGCTGCGGAAGGTACGTCCTTTTGTCAAACGATGGATCGGCTTGACCGGCACACCGAAACCGAACGGATTGATGGACCTTTGGGCGGAGATCGGCATCCTGGATGGCGGTGAACGGCTGGGCCGATTTATCGGCCGCTTCCGTGAAGCGTATTTCAAACCAGGGTCAATGGATCCGAAGACGGGCATCGTATACCATTATGTCCCGCGCCAGGGAGCCTCGGAGCAGATTTACAGCAAAATCAGCGGCATCACGATCTCTATGAAGGCCCTGGACTATCTCCATATGCCGGAATGCGTCTTCGTGAACCATGAAGTGGAAATGTCGGCGCCGGAGCGGAAGGTTTACGATCAGTTGCGAACTGATCTGATTATTCCGCTGGAGGGCGGCGATATTGATGCTTCCAATGCAGCGGGATTAAGCAATAAGCTGCTGCAAATGGCAAACGGCGCAGTGTACGATGAAAACAGTGAAACACGGATACTGCACAGCCACAAACTGGAGATGCTGGGGGATCTGGTCGAAGCAGCCAACGGTCAGCCTGTGCTGATCGCATACTGGTTCAAGCACGATCGGACGCGCATTCTCGAACATCTGGCGCATGCCGGATATGCTGTGCGTGATCTGAAAACGAGCTGCGATATCAGCGACTGGAACAGCGGGTCGGTCCCTATCGCATTGATCCATCCGGCGAGCGCCGGTCACGGCCTGAACATTCAGGACGGCGGGCACATCCTCATCTGGTTTGGTCTGACGTGGAGTCTGGAACTGTATCAGCAGACCAATGCCCGCCTCTGGCGGCAGGGGCAAAATCAGACCGTAACCATCCACCATATCGTCTGCAAGGATACGGTGGACGAAGATGTGATGGCAGCGCTGACCTATAAGGATATCACACAGGAGAAGCTGATCGCCGCCGTCAAAGCGCGGCTGCGGTAAACCGCCTCGCCCGGTCACCAGGTCACCAGGCCACACTGCTACTCTTCATCGTCTCTTCTTCCGCTTACAGCGCTTCGGTATTCAACTTCGGCGCTCTCTAGTCCGTGAGACCAGGAGACCAAGAGAAGCTGGGGAAAGCTGGGGAAGCGTCGGAATCAGAAAAACAGCGGAAGAATCACTATAGCCACAACCACAAACCAAGATCACAAACAGCCACAAATCACCAATAGGAGCAGGAGGGATACGTATGCCCAGACGGAACCGGCGGAGAAGCTATGGTAATGAAGGTTGCCTCGGTTTCAATCCGAGGAAGTATATCAGCGGTACTGGCGGTGAGGGCGAACCTGATCGAGCTGGAGGCGGCAGTGCAGGCAGCTCATCCAAGCGTGATTACAGCAGACAAATGCAGCTGGTTAGCACAGGAAGCCGCCATGCTTGTACGCACCGCAAAGCACGCTCGAACAATAGCCGGAAAGGGCGCGCGATGCGTCAGATCAGGAGGATGCAGGAAAGTGCGGAACTGGTGAGAATTAACACAGGCACCGAAGCATCCTGCTGCCGCGCCGCTCCGGAAAGTCCAGCGGCATCTGATACTACCACAGAACCTGTCTCTCCGTCCGTTGTGCTGTCAGACGAAATGTCTGCACAGCGTGACGCTCATGATGATGGGAATAAAGGCATTGCCAATGCAGCTGATAATTGCAGCGCTTATGCTGTTTATTCTGCGAATGGAGCCGCATCAGATTCTCAACTCACTCAACCCATCACACCCTCTCATTCTACTGCAAAAACCAACCTCTTTCAAGGAGTAAAAACATGGCTGAAAACAAAAATAATCAGGAAATCACGGTGAACGGCGGCATGAACGGCGCTCGAAACGGCGCACAAATCGACCCCATGAATGGTGCAGAGGATGACATCGTGACTACCAGCTCACCCCCCACTGCGCCGCTGAAGCACAAACCCGTCTCGTCTGCGTCTGTCAAGTTTGAAAACATCCCGGCGGAATTGAAAAAGAAATCGTCGTTCTGTGTCTGGCGGAGAGAAGAAAGCAAAGACGGAAAAGGCAAAATGGGTTCTTCCCAGAATTTTGTGTAAACGCCATAACAGCGTAGAATAAGGCAAAATCGTTTTGCGGCCGGTGGCCTGTCCACCGGCCCTTGATTACAGAATAACAGGAAACCGAATGTCCGTCAAGGGCGCCGAAGGCGCGGCGAAGCCGTTTACCCTTGAAGGGCAGGC
>JAFYDF010000012.1 GCA_017544935.1 Clostridia bacterium | reverse complement strand
GTCGCTTTCGCCTTGCTGATGGCCCTGTGCCTGGCGCTGAGCGTAGCCATGGCTGATGACCTTGCTGACTCCAAGAGCATCATCAACCTGATGTACAAGAATAAGCCCGCTTCCACCCCCAAGGACTACGAGCTGATCGGCACCATTCCGATCGAGGAAAAGGTCTATGAGGTCGAGTGGACCACTGACTCTGACACTATCCAGGTCGTCCGCGAAGAAAGCGGCAAGGTCATCATCGACGTGGATGAGAACAACCCCCAGGAAGTCAACTATGTGCTGACCGCCACTGTTAAGGATGAAGCCGGTAACAGCGTTTCCGTCTCCTTCAACCGTTTTGTTCCCGCTGCCATCAATCTGGATGTTCTGTCTGAAGAAGAGATCGTTGCAATCGCCTACACGCTGGAAGACCAGGCTAAGCTGCCCGCTCCCACCGCTCTGCATGGCGTGATCACCTCGATCCCCTCCGCTTACAGCGAACAGTATGGCAACATCACCGTCAACATCCAGGTCGGCGAGCTGGCTGACAAGCCCATCCAGGCTTACCGTCTGAAGGGCGAAGGCGTTGCTGATCTGAAGGTCGGCGACGAAATCGCCATTGCCGGTGTTATCAAGAACTACAAGAGCACCATCGAGTTCGATGCCGGCTGCGTGCTGATTCCCGTCGAGGAAGTCCAGTCCGCTCGTGTTGCGATGTACGCCTGGGGCACCCTGGAAGCCGGTGCTGCCATGACCCGTGAGTCCACTATGACCGGCGTCATCACCGAGATCCCCTCTGCCTACAGCGAACAGTACGGCAACATTACCGTTAACATTGTTGCAGCCGGCCTGACCGACTACACCGTACAGTGCTACCGTCTGAAGGGCGAAGGCGCTGCTGATCTGAAGATCGGTGATGTCATCACCGTCACCGGTACCATCAAGAACTACAAGGGCACCATCGAATTCGACAGCGGCTGCCAGATTGTGAAATAATCCGGGCTCAGCATATTCTGCTGTCAATAGCGCCCCCGTTTCCGGCTGGAAACGGGGGCATTTAAATATTCAGAATACCGTCAGGATTCAATACAGATGCTCCCTATGCATGTTTTTCCAACATCTGTTGTCGGATAAACAGTCCTATGATATACTTGCTAAGAAACAAAAGATCATACTGAAAGGCATAAGAAAAGATTAGCAGCATCGTGTATGAAAAAAATGATTATCAGAGAGATTACAGACACAAAAGAGAAGCAGGATATCGCACGGTTTATCCTCGAGTCACTCACTGATTGGTTCGGCGTCTCCGAATCACGGGAGAGTTATATTCGGGAAAGCGCTGACCGTTTCTTCGCAGCAGTATTTGACAAAGATCAGCCAATTGGGTTTATCTGCCTAAAAGAAACAGGAAAAGACACTGCGGAAATCTCTGTAATGGGAGTACTAAAGGAATACCACAGAAAAGGTGCCGGAACAGCACTTTTTAAAAAAGCAAAAGAGATTGCTGTTAATTCCGGATATTCCTTTCTTCAAGTAAAGACAGTGCAGATGGGAAAATACGAGGATTACGACAGGACGAACCGGTTTTATCTGGCGCTAGGCTTTAAGGAATTTGAAGTGTTCCCGATGCTATGGGATGAACATAACCCATGTCAGGTGTATGTGATGTCACTGAAGTAAGAGTAATCCTGAAAGCTCCGGAAGAAGAAAAACACCTGCAGAATTGAACCATTAGCGGATACGGAAGCCGAATATATCAGCAAAAGTCGCGGAATATACACGGTCAGTCTCACTTCAAGAACCAGGCCTCGAAGGGGATGAATTCGTTTTCAAGATTGAAGATGAAGAAGAATACATCATTGCTTGATGCATCGGCAAATCTATGATTAGGAACATCTGCCTCCTGAATAAGCCGTCGCTTTTGAACGTGATGATGAAATCAGTTTTTCGAATGAATAAATCGGATATGAATGATCATCCTATGACAATGCCGGATCAAACCTGACACAGGATTCCAGCAAGACAGCATTATTTGAATTGCTGTTTGTATATTGGGCAAAGATTCAGAATCAGTGAGGTAAAAAATGACTGTTTATGAAAGACTTGCTGCCTGCAGCAACGAAGAATACAGGGATTTTCAGAGCAGATTAGTCCCTAACGTCCCAAAGGAAACGATACTAGGTGTCAGAACGCCTGATATGCGGAAGATCGCCAAGGAGATAAAAGGAACAGCGGAAGCTGAATCATTTCTCATACAGCTTCCACACCGATACTACGAAGAAAATCTTGTGCATTTCTTTCTGATTGCTTTGATCAGAGATTTCGATGAATGCGCTAAGGCTGTAGAATCATTTCTGCCTTACGTGGACTGCTGGCCTGTATGCGATCAGTCCAGTCCGAAGGTATTTGCAAAGAATCATCAAAAGCTCCTTCCCCTGATCAGAAAGTGGATCGGTTCTGAGCACGTGTATACTGCCAGGTTCGGCATCCGGATGCTGATGAACGAATTCCTTGGCGAAGATTTCAAGTCGGAATATCTTGAATGGGTCGCAACGGTAAACGGCGAGGATTATTACATAAAAATGATGGTTGCGTGGTATTTCGCGACCGCTCTGGCAAAGAAATACGATGAAAGCATAGTCTACATCGAAGAGCACAGACTAGAACCATGGACGCATAAAAAGGCAATACAGAAAGCAATCGAAAGCTTTCGTGTTTCCGATGCACATAAGGAATACATAAAAAGCCTCCGATAATTAGTTATACTGACACAAAGATTCAAGCTATCCAGACATACCTGAAACAACAATTAGGGAAAAGAAGGATACAGTTCATTATGATCAATACAATTCTATGGGATGTAGATGGTACTTTGCTTGACTTTGATGCCGCTGAAAAGGCTGCTATCAGAGCACTGTTTTCCGAGTATGCTCTGGGAGAATGCTCGGAAGAAATGCTTTCCCGGTATTCCGAAATAAACAACAGTTGGTGGCAGCGCCTTGAGCGAAAGGAGATCTCAAGACAAGAGGTCCTTGTAGGGCGCTTTGAGCAGTTTTTCAGTGAATATGGCATCGACACCCAGATCGCTTCAGAATTCAATGAAAAATATCAGCTAATGTTGGGAGAAACCATTGTTTTCCGTAACAACAGTCCCGAAATCATAAAAGCTCTAAAAGGGAAAGTAAAGCAATATGTCGTATCCAACGGAACGATTGTTGCACAAACGAAAAAGCTTAAGCGGTCTAAGCTCGGAGAAATGATGGATGGTATATTCCTGTCTGAGAAAATAGGCAGAGAAAAACCGGATAACGCCTTCTTTATGACTGTGTTTTCACAAATTCATGCGGATGACCTTTCAGCAATCATGATCGTTGGAGATTCGCTGACCAGCGATATTCAGGGCGGTATGAATGCAGGAATCAAGACCTGCTGGTATAATCCCGGAAAAAAGCCAGTTCCCGACAGATACCGGGTTGATTATGTAATCTCTAACCTTCATGAATTGATCAATATTTTGAATACCGAGAATAGAAGCATGGCCTGATATCTGTCGATTTACCGAATCTTGGCGAATTATCCGTCTGTTTTGTTTATCTCATGATCTGATTGAAATAATTTATATGAATATTCTATGAAAAATGGATGTATAGCAATAAAAGATACGGAGATGTATTACGTATCCTTCGGCAAAGGTAAAAAGAATATAGTCGTATTGCCTGGGCTGTCGGATGGACTGGCAACTGTTAAAGGAAAAGCGCTTCTACTGGTCTCCCCTTACAGGCGGTTTCTGAAGAAGTACACCGTTTACATGTTCAGCCGGAAGAATCAGATGCCAGAAGGATACTCGATCAGAGATATGGCAGATGATCAGGCAGCAGCCATGCAAATCTTGGGCATAGACAAAGCTTCTGTGCTCGGTGTATCCCAAGGCGGCATGATAGCGCAATACCTGGCAATCGATCACCCGGGTATGGTGGAAAAACTGATCCTCGCAGTCACCGCTCCTTATGCAAACAGCATCGTGAAGGATGCTGTGGAGTCCTGGATCAAAATGGCTATCAGGAAGGATCACGTATCTCTGATGGTCGATACTGCGGAAAGGATGTATTCCAAAGCCTACCTTAAAAAGAACAGAAAGCTCTTCCCCCTCATCGCAAAGTTTACCAAACCTAAAAGTTATGAGCGATTCCTGAAAAATGCTTACGCTATTATGGATTTCGAAGTACGTGATAAGCTGTCCGGAATCAGCTGTCCAACCCTTATCATTGCCGGGGATCTTGATAACACCGTCGGAAATGATGCATCGCATGAATTGAATGAACTTATCTCAAACAGTAAACTGTTTCTGTACAAAGGGCTTGGCCATGGCGTATATGAAGAAGCCCCCGATTTCTATGACAGGGTTTATACGTTCTGCGAGCAGGATAGCTGATCTCATCTGAAGCGAACATCATGTTCCGAAACATTATATACAAGGCGCACCTCTCATTATTAGTCAGATAATGAAAGGTACGCTTTGCTTTTTTTATGCTATTTACATCCGCGTTTTTGTCAGGATGCGGAAGTACTGTCTTGTGCTTCTGATACAGCCGGTTCGCTTTCCAGACGATAGATACGAAGGCCGTCATACTTTCGGATCAAGCGCAGCATCGTATAAAATGGTTTCCAGTCCTTATCCTGTTCTTCCGGCGGAAGTTTGTGATAATGTTCGATAATATCCTGTTCGCTGTTCCAGCTGTTCATACATAGTTTATGACAGCGAAGACGCTCGCGTAGCGATTTTATATCCTGGTTTCCACCTTTGGCTCCCAATTCTTCATACACATCATCGCACCGCCAGCCAAGTGCATGATGCTCCCGTACCCAGCGTGCATGCTCCATAGGCGCAAATATATCAATCTGTTCCGGAGTAAACCCGCGTACTTCGTCAAAGTCGACCGGGCGGTCGGTATAGAAGCAGTCGATTGCATTCAGGTATTTCGAAAACGCCTTTACCTGATTGATGTTACTCAGCTTATACTCCAGAGACAATTCTTCAAAATCGTGTTCCAACTCTTCCGTTGTAACGCTGTCCTCCTGGCCCTGATAACGATAGCGTCCGTTCAGTGCAACCGCGAAATCATAAATATGCAGGAAGCTGCTCATTGATAAATAGGTATGCTTGCTCTTTCTATCCGGCTTAAGCAGATCCGTATTAACAGTCAATGGCAAATCCTTCAGGTCAACGATATGCTCAATGTCCGTAAGGAAACGCTGACCTTTTTCTGCCATATCGCTATATGCTTTGAGCCTCGGTGGCTTACCGTCTTCAGGTTTCCAGTTCTTCGCCGCTGCTTCATAAGCATTAATCTTTTCTTTTTCCCCAATATCATAGATATATGTCGCGTCGATCTTGCCGTTACTCAAATTAAAACTCGCTGCCATGGGATGCAGTTCGGTGCGTGAGTTACGGCCATAGGCTGTCCGATCCCAGCACTGAAGCTCATCGCACAGCATAAGCAGGAATGCAAGCGGATGCTGCTCCATACGCAGCGGCGGCTTACGCTTCTGTGGGTCCTTATAATACGCAACAGAAAACTTGAACAGGCTGTTATGCAGAACGATGGCACTCAGTGCATCCACATGTGCGACAGTCAGGCCAGCCGCCCCCATCGGGCCCTTCATCTCCTGCAGCAGCCGGGCAGCGCTGAAGCAGGCATGATCCATAAAGTATCCAAAGTGCTCCGGGTTCAAGGGTTTATCGGAAATAACCCTTTGCAGATATCCCTCGCAGAATCCATAAGCTTCACCTAGAAGCCGGGCAGTATCATATGCCAGGAGCTCAGGTACATTGTTAAACTTGCGTCCGAAGAGTTTTTCAAGCTGCATTTGCATCGGCTCGCCCAGCTGTTCGAGCGGGGCCAGATTCCTATATGCAATATATGGGCAATTCTCTCCACGCTGATGCTTGTCTACTTCAAAATAAGCGAGGACCTGTTCGAACGGAATTTCGAAAGGATAACCGATATCATGGAACAATGCAGTCATCCCCCAGTATTCCAGGAAGAACGCTGCTGCAGTGTGTTCATCCTTATCCGCAAGACCATAGAACTTATTAAATGCATCCCTAAACGTTTTGTTGGCTTCGTAAATTGCGAGTCCAAGGGTAAACACATACACCGAGTGTGAGTAATGATCGCGATGCTTCATAAGCAACGAACTGGCATTCATCTCAAACTCAGAGAGCAGTTCTACCATCTTCTGTGCACTGCCGTATGTCCCGGTAAACATTTCGAGGAAAGAATAGTATACGGTATACGCATCCTCCGCTACACCGGAATCAATGAATGTTTCCAGTTCCCGTGCCAGGCAAAGACGGTCGATATCCATCTGCATATTGTACGGAATCTGGAAAGCCTGCGTGCTTGTCCCCTGGTAGTTTCCAGAACTTTCTTTCTGGGTCTTATCCGCGTCAAAGCGGAGCCCTTCGCAGCGTTCATGCAGGAAGCGCAGCGCTGCGCTCTTCAAGTCCATTCCTGTTTTATAGGCTTCAGGCAATTCAGGAACGAAAGGCCCCAATTCCCTGCCAAAGTCATGCGTATTCTTCTCACGCATCAGGTCCAGTGCCGTATAGCTCATGTATATCCCTGCTTTCTAGGTTTCTCAATGTTTACCCATAAGACAGCCTCTTGGCAGGATACCGCTGCCCATATGTGAAAAAATAGGGAGGCAGCTTTGTGCCTCCCCATGAGACTGTTCTTATTTGATGACTTCACCCATTGTGCCAGGTGCGACACAGCCAGCATTGCTCTCATCGGTATCGATATGCATAGCCAGCGCATAGCTCGGGCTGACACGGACCACTACGTCGCCAAAGATCAGGCTGCGGCCGGCAGACTCGATCTTCACGGAAACGATATCCTTATCCTTGCAGTCAAAAGCCGCTGCATCTTCGGGCGTCATATGGATATGACGCTTTGCGGCGATAACGCCCTTTTCAAGAACGACTTCGCCCGCGGGGCCAACCAGCTTGCAGGCACCAGTGCCTTCGAGGTCGCCGCTCTCGCGGATGGGGGCCTTCACGCCAATGCTGCGGGCATCGGTCAGGCTCAGCTCAACCTGTGTCTCTTTGCGGCAGGGACCCAGAATGCTCACGCCGGGCAGGCTCTTCTTTTCGCCAACAACAGTTACGCGCTCTTCGCACGCGAACTGACCAGGCTGGCTCAAATCCTTCTTCTTAGTCAGCTGATAGCCCTTGCCGAACAAGGTCTCCAGATCTTTTTCAGTCACATGAACATGGCGCGCAGAGGTCTCGACCAGTACTTTGCCCATTTCTAACCACTCCTTCTGTTTATTTGCGTAATTAATTATATCATGATTAATGGAATACGTAAAGTTATTCAACAGTAACACTCTTAGCAAGATTGCGCGGTTTGTCCACGTCCAGGCCCTTCGCGACGCTGACGTAGTAACCCATCAGCTGCAGCGGAATGACTGCAAGGCTTGTAGCGAAATGCGGATCGGTCCGCGGGATATATACAGTAAAGTCTGCTGTGTCTTCAATGCTGTAATTGCCTGAAGTCGTAAGACCCATCAGGTATGCGCCGCGGCTCTTGACTTCCACCATGTTGCTCAATGTCTTTTCATAGAGTGCCTGCTGTGTGGTCACGCCGATTACCAGTGTTCCGTCCTCGACCAGGCTGATTGTGCCGTGCTTCAGCTCGCCAGCAGCATATGCTTCGCTGTGAACATAGCTGATTTCCTTCATTTTCAGGCTGCCTTCCACGCTGATGGCATAATCCAGGCCACGTCCAATAAAGAAGATATCATGTGCACCCGCAAACTTGGCGGCAAACCACTGAATTCGCTCCTTGTCGTCCAGCAGGCGCTGAATCTTGTCAGGCAGTGTCTGCATCTCGGTGATCAGCTCGGAATACTTCTTCTCATCAATGGTTCCGCGCACAAAGCCGAACTGGATTGCCAGCAGATAACAGGCAATCAGCTGCGTGCTGTATGCCTTGGTGGTAGCTACTGCGATCTCAGGGCCTGCCAATGTGTAGAGCGTGTTGTCAGCCTCACGTGCGATCGAGCTGCCGACAACATTTACAATTCCAAGTGTACGAACACCGCGAGACTTAGCTTCACGCAGAGCGGCAAGGCTGTCTGCTGTTTCACCGCTTTGGCTGATCACGACCACGAGTGTATCTTCGGTAAGGATCGGATTGCGATAACGGAATTCACTGGCCAGCTCAACGCGTACGGGAATACGGCACAGGTCTTCAATAATATACTGCGCAGCAATGCCAACATGATATGCAGAACCGCATGCAACAATGCAGATCTCACGGATGCTACGGATCTCTTCTTCTGACAGGCCAACAGAACTCAGGTCGATTTTGCCATCGTTGATCACGGAGTTCATGGTATCGCGCGTTGCCTTGGGCTGCTCATGAATCTCCTTCATCATGAAGTGCTCAAATCCAGCCTTCTCGGCTGCTTCAGCGTCCCACTTGATTTCCGTCAGTTCTTTTTCGATCTCTTCACAGTCAATGTTAAAGAATTGAACATCACCGCGGCCAAGCCTAGCGATCTCCAGATTGCCGATGTAATAAACATTACGCGTATATTTGAGGATGGCAGGCACGTCGCTGGCCAGATAGGTCTCACCATCATTGATACCGATGATCATCGGGCTGTCCTTGCGTGCAGCATAAATCTGCTCGGGCTGGTCATCAAAAAGGATGGCCAACGCATAACTGCCGCGGATGCGCGTCATGGCGCGAGACAACGCTTCAATCGGATTGTGATTGCATTCCAGATAGTATGAGTGGATCAGCTTGATTGCGACCTCAGTATCTGTCTGGGATACAAATGTATAACCCTGCTTCTGCAGTTTCTCTTTCAGTTCCAAATAATTTTCGATAATACCGTTATGCACGCCTACCACAAGGCGGTCGTCGCTACAATGCGGATGTGCGTTTTCAGTGCTCGGCTCTCCATGCGTCGCCCAACGGGTATGGCCAATACCGCAGGTACCCGGCATAGCATGACCGCCATCTGTCTTTTCATAAAGCTCACGAAGTCTGCCCTTCGCCTTGACTACCTCGACTGGTGCCTTGCCGTTGCGAACTGCAAGGCCAGCTGAATCATATCCTCGGTATTCCAAACGGCTGAGCCCCTCCAGCAAAATCGGTGCTGCCTGCTGTGCGCCGTTGAAGCCGACAATGCCACACATATACTTTTCCTCCGTTCAACATCAATCAGTTGTAGTATTGCAGTGTCCTGTTACACTGCATACTGTGTTTAGTATACCTTATACACATAATAATTTCAACCATTTCTTCTATTTAGGATTACTGTACTGAACAGTGTTACAAGTTTCATTGGAAGTATACGCGCTAATGTAAACCATGAATATTTTCTTTCCTTTTTCTATAATGTATGATAAAATGAATAAGATTTGCATGAAAGGGGGCGTGCGTGATGAACCAACAGCTGATCGTACGTATCACGCAAGCGTTTGATGCGCTGCAAAGCCGCATTTCCCTACTGGATGAAAGCGGTCTGGTACTCGTTCCGTACGGAGACACAGTGCTTTCAGTACCCGATCTTTCGAACGAATCAGAGATCGTCTCTTCACAGGGAGCGCTCTTTCTGGCAGTTCCGGGGCAAAAGTACTCCGTAGTAGTCCCCGAAGGCACTCCGGAGGATGTCCTGCGTCTTGCTGTTCAGCTAGTCCAGGCACTTCTTTTGTCCGAAGACGCCAGCGGTGGTGTGACAGGTGCCTATCAGCGCCTGCTGCAAAATGAACTCAGTGCTGCCGAAGTGGATGCCGCAGTCAGTGAATATCACATTCCTTCTGAACTGCCCCGTTGCGTACTGCTGCTGCACATGGTACAAGTCCAGGGTCGCAATGCGATCGATATTCTATCTGAAGTCATTCCTCTTTCGGTCAATGACGTGCTGGTCGCAATGGACAATCACAATGCTGCACTGATCAAGTGCACTTCAGGCATTGAAGACATTGAAGATCTGCATCAGCTGGCCGGGGCTCTGCAGGAAACAGTGCTCGGCGAAACCGGCCTTCCGCTGACAATCGGCATCGGCGAGTTTGCACACACCGTCAGCGAACTGCATCAGAGCTACCGCCAGGCGCGTCGTGCTATGGAAATCGGCCGGATCTTTCGTCAGGACGAGAGCATTCATATTTACTCCTCCCTGCTGCTCGAGCGTTTCCTTGCTGATATCTCTCCGGAGACTGCTGCGCATTATCATGGTCTGTTGTTTAATCGTCGTACCGCGCGGCTGTTCAGCGAAGAGATTCTTCATACGATCGAGACTTTCTTCCGCAAGGATCTGAACCTGTCAGATACTGCGCGCCAGCTGTATATTCATCGCAACACGCTCGTATACCGCTTAGATAAGGTACAGCGGATGACCGGGCTGGACCTTCGCCGTTTCGATGACGCCGTTACCTTCAAAATGCTGCTTGAAATGAAAAAATGTGCAGCCAACAAGACCAAGATCACCCTTTAACCGCCAAGGAGACTCAGTATGAAAAAGCATCTAATCCCCCTTATTCTTGCCATTATTCTCTGTGCCGGATGCCTGGTATTCAGCACAGCACAGGGTTCTTCGCTTCGCCGTGGCACAGTTACCATCTCCAGAGATGAATATGAGCGGCTGCAGCAGTATGCCAAACTGGATGAAGTCATGCAGTATATTGAAGCATACTATTATAAAGAACCCGACAAGGAAGCCATGCTGGATTATGCCATCCAGGGCATGCTGACTGCTCTTGACGACGCCTATACTTTCTATTATGACAAAGAAAACTGGTCTGCTCTCTGGGAAGACGAAGAGGGTGAATATACAGGTATCGGCATTATGCTGCTGGGCAGCTATACCGATTACTCCGTAACAATCACCCGTGTATTCCGCGATTCTCCGGCACAGGCAGCCGGACTTCGCAAGGGTGACCTGCTGGTACGTGTAGATGATATCGAGGTCAATGTTGAGACCATGCAGGCTGCTGTCAACGTCATGCGCGGTGAAATAGGCGGTACAGTTGAGGTTGAAGTCTACCGTGGTGGTGAATATCTGACATTCAATATAACACGTGCACCGATCCATACTAATTATGTGGATTACACCATGCTCGACAACAATGTCGGTTACGTCATCATATATCAGTTCACTACGGAAGCCCTGAAAACAGACTTCATCAACGCTGTGGAAGCACTCGAAGCCCAGGGTGCGACCAGTCTGATTCTTGACCTGCGCGACAATCCCGGCGGCTGGGTCAATGACGCTGTCCTTGTCTGCGACCGGTTCCTCGATAAGAAGATGGTATTCTACTCAAAGGCACGCTTCACTAAGGACACCGACCCGCAGTACACTAAAGCCGGTGCGGATGAGATCCCGCTTGTAGTCCTGGTAAACGGAAGCAGCGCCTCTTCCAGCGAAATCGTTTCGGGAGCACTGCAGGACCATGGCCGTGCCGTGATCGTCGGTACCCAGACCTTTGGTAAGGGTGTAATGCAGCAGGTCATAGGACTTAGTGATGACACTACCGGAATACAGTTCACCTACTGTGAGTACTTCACGCCCAACGGGAATACTGTTCATGGCGTCGGCATCACTCCAGACATCGTAGTGGAAATGCCTGAAGATATGCAATATTCTTCCTTCGAGGTCGGTGACATGACCGACCCGCAGCTGAACGCCGCATGGGAAGAAGCCGTAAAACTGGCCGCACAATAAAAACCTTACGGGCAGGTAACCTGCCCGTTTTCTTCATGGAGGAATCATGCGTTTATCCCGCTCCGTCGATATGACTGAGGGCCCGATTGCCCGCCACCTGATCAACTTTGCCGCGCCGATGCTGATCGGTCTGATTTTTCAGCAGTTGTATAACACAGTAGATACAATCGTTGTGGGCAATTTTGTCAGTTCGCAGGCTTTGGCTGCCGTTGGCGTAAGCGGTCCGCTGATCAGCACATTACTCGGGTTTTTTAATGGTTTCTCAACCGGTGCCACAGTAGTTATCGCACGTTGCTTTGGCGCGCGTGATCACAAAGGCGTACAGAATGCCGTCCATACTACGATCCTTGTCACGCTGCTCATGGCCATCGTATTTACCGGTGCAGGTACCGCGCTTGCCCCCGCGCTGCTGCGGCTGATGCGTGCTCCAGATGACATGTTCGAGGAAGCATCCATCTATTTCCGCATCTATTTTGAAGGTGTAATCGGCCTCATGCTCTATAACATGGGTGCCGGCATTCTGCGTGCAGTCGGCGATTCCAGGCGTCCACTGTATTTTCTCATTTTCTCTGCTATCGTGAACACTGCGGGAGACCTTATCTTTGTGCTCGTTTTCCATATGGGGGTTGCCGGCGTTGCCTATGCGACCATTCTGGCACAGGCACTGTCTGCCGTTCTAGTTCTGGTTACGCTTGTGCGTTCACATGGAGATTACCATCTGGATCTGCGCCGTCTGCGCATCGACCTGCCCACGCTCAAGAAAATCGTGGGCATCGGCCTGCCCACCGCGCTCCAGGGCGCGCTCACATCGCTTTCCAATGTGTTCGTGCATTCGTACATCAATGTGTTCGGCACAGCCTGTGCTGCCGGCTGGTCTGTATATGGCAAGCTTGATCAGTTCGCGCTGCTTCCTCAGCAGGCGATCAGCATGGCTAATGCTACTTTCGTCAGTCAGAACCTGGGTGCAAACAACATTGCCCGTGCAAAGCGCGGTATCCGTACCGCGCTGCTCATCGGCATGAGCTGTACTGCCGTGCTCATGACCCCGCTTCTCCTGTTCGCACGTCCCTTGCTGACATTGTTCAACCGTGATCCTGACGTGCTCTACTACGGTGTGATGTTTGTCCTGTATATCTCTCCCTTCTATCTGTTCGCCTGTGTGAATGATATCATTGGCGGCGCATTGCGCGGTGCAGGCGAAGCCATGGCCGCCATGATCTGCATGCTGTCCACCTTTGTCGTATCACGGCAGATCTATCTATTCTTTATTTCCCGCGTCACGGACAGTCCACTGCTTGTAGGCCTTGGATATCCACTTGGCTGGGTCCTGTGCTGCATTTCCCTGCTACTCTGCTACCGGCTGATTCCCTGGGAGCAAAAGCAGGCGCAACGGCAATCCGGCATGGTCAAAACCGCCTGATGCTTTTCAAGCTCCTGTTTCCATGTTATAATTACTAGGTTATTTCTTTTTTGAAAGGAGTCACAATTTGGGAACCGCCAAATTTGCCGTTTTCGTCGATCTGGAGAACTGTGGAGCCAAAGTTGACACGCTCAGCAATATTCTTGAGAAGGTCAAGATCCGCGGAGATATCCTGCTGGGTAAGGTTTACGGTTATTCCGATCGTTTCAGCGATTTAAAAGAAATCCTGCTTTCCAATACTTTTACTGTTGTACCTTCTCTTCGCTATGGTGCCGCGCAAAAAAACAACGCAGACATCATGCTGGTAATTGATGCTCTGACTACCGCTTATTCCAATCCGTTAATCGACAGCTTTTGTATTGTATCCGGCGACAGCGATTATGTGCCACTGGTCGGTACCCTGAAGAGCCTCGGCAAATTCGTCCTGGGTATCAGCCGCAGTGAAGTCGCCAGCAGTATTTTTATTAATGCCTGCAATGAATTCCAATTTCTTGAAACTGTCGGTGTATCTCCCCGCCGTCCTGTTCGCACCAAGAACCGGCGAAGTGTCCTTGAAACGGAACCAGATGACGAAGATGCTCTATGTAAGCTGATTGAGGGTATTCTCAGTGAAGCGGAAGAAGATGAGATGTATGCCAGTGAGCTCAAGGGAGTACTGCTTCGTTTGCGCCCTCAATTTAATGAAAAAACCTATGGCTGTGGTACTTTCGGAAAACTGCTCAACAAGCTGAGTCCCAAATACGGGACCTTCCGCATGCGCAATGACAGTTATAATGTCATGGTCTCTCTGGTGCCCGACCAGAGCGGAAGCAGCCAGCCGGAAGCCTCGCCCTTGACCAATGAAAACTGGCAAGCCGCTTTTTCTGCACAGCTCCAGCGCTATAAGGATGACGGTTTTGAACGTATCAATCCTTCCATCCTCAAAGCGGATATTACCAGCGCCTATCCCGACTTCAGTGAAAAAAGCATCGGTTTCCGCCGTTTCTCGGATATACTAAAGCAATTGGAAAAAGACGGTTATCTGAAGCTTGAAATGGATTCGCAACGCAATATGCTTGTGAAAATGCTTTAATTTTTAAGGAGGAATTAACCATGGATGTAACAAAGGAAATGTCGATTCGCGAAGTACTTATGAAGGATCCCGGTACCGCCCGTATTTTCATGGAGTTCGGTATGCATTGCCTTGGCTGCCCGCATGCCACCGCTGAAAGCCTGGAAGACGCCTGCTTTGCACACGGCACCAACGTCGATGAACTGGTCCATCAGCTGAACGAGTTCCTGGCGGAAAAACAAGGCTGATTCATGCCTTCTGTCTCCTGTTCAGACATACGGCTGGCACTGCCACAGGAGTGGACACAGATCGATAAGCTGGTGCGTCATGGGTTTGGTGATGACGAGCCTTTTTTGCGTGCCTATTTCGACCACATCTGGCAAAAGTATCCAACGCTCGTCTCGCTCAGCGGGAATCAGCCTGTTGCCATGACGATTCTGCTCCCCTGCCGTGTCATGCCGCAGAATGAGGAAGCGACATATCTGTATGCCCTGACCACACATCCGAATCATCGCAGTCAGGGGCATGCGAAAGCCCTTTTGCAGGCAGCTCATCAGCTCCACAAACGGCTTTTCCTGCATGCTGCAAGCCCTTCTCTTCATGAGTTTTATGCACGGCTCGGATGGCGAGACTGTATGTGGATGCAAAAAAAACTCCTGCCCGCGGATGAGGGCAATGCTCCGCAAGAGATTCCTGTGGAACAAGCAACAGAAATACGAACGCAGTTGCTGCGTGATACGCCTCGTCTGGACTGGCCACCTGAATTACAGAATTTTTTCGGGGAACAGGTGGGCAAAAGCAGTGCTTGCTATTCTGATGGCAGTTGCTTGGTTACCGTTATGGATGCGCGGCAAGGCACGCTCTATATCAGTGAACTATTAGGAACAAATGCCGAAAAAAAGGCACAGGCCTTGGCTCATGCCCTAAGTTGCTCGCAGCTGGAATACTTATCTCCGTGTTCTTCTGAACTACCCGGTGCATATCCGCATTTCCAGTATTTCGGCGCTGCATTCCCGGAGCAGATTTCCTGGCAATATGATTTCAACTAAGACGAAAGGCCGTTTATGTCTGTTTTTTCGCCTGTCAATGTACAAGCAATTCCCCTTCTGAAGCGCTTCTTCAGGAATCAGCCGTTCCGCAGCTGCGACTATACTGCCTGCGTCACTTTCATGTGGCGCGATTATTTTCACACAGAATATGCAGTGGATGGAAATGCCGTCTGGCTCCGGATGCGCTATCCCGATGGCAAAATGTATTACCAGCTGCCCTGGCGTGACCAGCCGCTGAAAATACCTGAATGGGTTCTGGCCGAAGACGGCGAACCGCTGCGTTTTTCAGCTGTACCGGAAGAAATGCTTGGCGAATTACTCCAGCGTTTTCCGAATGCAGTTGTAACAGAAGAGCGGCAGTGGACAGATTATCTTTATCCGCGCGATCAGTTAGCCACCTATGCCGGCCGCAAGCTGGCTGGGCAGAGGAATCATGTAAACCGCTTTGTGAAGATGTATGGGAGCTGGCGATATGAACCGCTCACTCCGGAAACGATTCCTCTCATGCGGAATTTCTTGCTCTCTCATTGGGAAGAGTTGCTTAAGGACGGACCTTCTGCCCGTGCAGAGTACAGCTATGCGATCGACCTGCTGAGACATGCTGAAGCCCTGGACTGCTCCGGCGGTCTGCTGTGCCTGCCCAACGGAGAAGCTGTTGGGCTGTGTGTAGGTACCACGGTAGGCGATACTTATTACGAACACGTAGAAAAGGCCCTGCATTCGATACCCGGTGCGAGTCAACTTTTGTGCCGTGAATGTGCTGTGCATGCCCCTGAAGGGGTGCAATTCATTAACCGTGAAGACGATGTGGGTGACCCTGGGTTGCGCACCGCCAAACTAGCCCTGCATCCCAGCGCCCTGATTATCAAATATACTGTAACCATAGCATAGGAGAATTATGATGAAACGCATTGTGCTCACCGGCGGCGGCACCGCTGGACATGTTACCCCGCATCTGGCACTCCTGCCTCATCTGCTTGCAGCCGGATATGATGTTCACTACATCGGTACCGAAAACGGCATAGAGCATGGCATGATTGCCGCATTGGAGGGTGTCACCTATCACAGTGTCAAATCCGGCAAGCTGCGCCGTTACTTTGACTGGCAGAATTTCACGGATCCTTTCCGGGTGATTGCCGGTGCGTTTCAGAGCGCTCATCTGATGCGCAAGCTCAAGCCCGATGTCTGTTTCTCCAAGGGCGGATTCGTTTCCGTCCCAGTGGTATTCGGCGCCTGGCTTAATCATGTGCCGACTCTGTGTCATGAAAGCGATCTCACGCCTGGCCTTGCCAATAAGATCTGTGCGCGGTTTGCGAAAAAGGTCGCTACTACTTTCCCCGAGTGCGCTGAAGCGCTCGGCAAAAAGGGTATTTTCACAGGTACTCCTCTCAGGCCTCAGCTTTTCCATGGGAATCGCGAAAAAGGTTTGGCCATGTCAGGTCTTTCACCTGATCTTCCCATACTGCTCATGATGGGTGGCAGCCAGGGTGCGCAAAGCGTAAACAATGCCCTGCGCGCTGCTCTCCCCCGTCTTCTCCCGCATATGCAGGTATTCCATTTATGCGGCAAAGGCAATATAGATGATAGTCTGAAGGGTCTGGCCGGGTATTACCAGGTCGAATTCCTTTCAGATGAGTTGCCTGATGCTCTGGCAGCTGCTGATCTCATTCTTTCACGTGCAGGTGCGAATGCGCTGTGCGAATTTCAGGCGCTCGGCAAGCCCATGCTGCTTGTCCCATATCCCAAGGGTGCCAGTCGCGGTGACCAGATTCTTAATGCCGCATCCTTTGAAAAGCGCGGCCTAGCGCGTGTGATGGCCCAGGAAAACATGACTGCCGATTCCCTGGCAGATGCACTGCTGAAGCTGCTGGAAGACGGCGACAGTCTGCGTGAGGCACTCAAAGCCGCTCCTCCTGCCGACGGGACCCAGGCTGTTCTTAAACTGATTGAGGAAATACAGCAATGAAATGTCCATTAGCCGACAAAGGTTGCGGTGGATGCATCGGACTGAATACCCGCTATGGAGATCTGCTGGCACAGAAACAGACAGCATTCCGCTGCCTGTTTCCAGAAGCGCTGCCTATCGTCGGTGCGGAGAATCCAACTCACTTCCGTAACAAAGTCCTTCGCAGTTTTGCTAACGGTAAGGATTCGCTCTATCATGGTCTCTACCGCCGTGGAACGCATCAGATCCTGTCTGTGCGCACCTGTGCGCTCGAGAATGAACGTGCTACAGAAATAGCCAATACAGCACTGCTGCTTCTGACTAAGCTCGGTCTTCCCGCGTATCGTGAAGATTTTCACCGAGGTGTTCTGAGGCATCTTCTTGTCCGCCGGGTTCCCGGAACCGGACAGGCACTCGTTACAGTAATCACCGGCAGTGAGAATTTCCCTCACGGGGAAGAGTTTGCAAATTCTCTTCTAAGGGCTTGTCCTGACGTGCTTGGCGTACTGCATAATATCAATCCCCGCACCGACAGCGCAGTGTTGGGGACACATACCCGTCTCCTGGCTGGGCAGAATGAGATCTGGGACCGTATGAATGGCCTCGATGTCTGCCTGAATGCCGGGAGTTTTTATCAGATCAATACCGCTCAGGCAGAAAAGCTGTATGCGCGCGCTGTGTCTTTAGCTTCAATTACAAATCAAGATGAAGTGCTGGATGCATACTGCGGCGTGGGCGTGATTGGTATGCTTGCCGCATCGCATGCCAAGCATGTGACAGGTGTCGAACTTGTATCGGACGCTGTCTTCTGTGCACGTAAAGCAGCACGCAAAAACAGCATTCAGAACGGGACCTGGCTTTGCCAGGATGCTACAAAGTATATGATGCAAGCCACCGCGCATCCCGATGTAGTTTTTGTCGATCCGCCACGCGCAGGCTGCAGTCGTCTGTTCCTGGATGCTCTGCTGCAATGCGCGCCAAGTCGAATCATCTACGTATCATGCTATCCGCAGACACTGCGCCGAGATGTAGACATATTACGGCATGG
This sequence comes from Clostridia bacterium, assembly GCA_017544935.1. Classification (GTDB taxonomy): domain Bacteria; phylum Bacillota; class Clostridia; order Christensenellales; family Aristaeellaceae; genus SFMI01. The sequence continues at coordinate 2,293 of JAFYDF010000012.1, read as the reverse complement.
TGGCTATCAGCTTCAAGTAGTACAACCTTATGACCTTTTTCCTTATACAGAACATACAGAATGTGTCGTGAAACTCACCCGAGCCGGGTTGTGACGATAGAAATAGTGTAATCGAATTGACAAGTCGGGATTTTTAATGGAGGAAGTAAATGGGCAACGAAGAATACATAAAGCGTTGCTACGAGCTGGCTATAGAGGCAGGAAAGAAAGGTTTTGATACTTTCGGGGCCATACTCGTTCATAACGGGCAAATTCTTGAAGAGGCAGAAAACACTGCGGATTGGGGCAAGGGATTGTTTGGTCATGCGGAATTCAACTTAGTACACAAATGCGCAAACAGGTATTCTGATACAATTCTGAAAGAGTCTACGCTCTATACCAGTTGCGCCCCATGTGAACGCTGTCTTTGTGCCATTGCATCCCTGGGTATCGAGAATATCGTTTTCGGTGTTTCATACGAAGCGTTCTCACAGTTGACACCGGACGATGCTGCTCCGATTGACAGAGAGTGGCTGCTTCAAAAACTTGGCATTCAAATGAAACTATCTGGGCCGGTTCTTGAAGAAGAAGGTATGCATGTGTTTGAATGGTGGGGTGGTGAATACCGTCCTCTGAAAGAACTGATTGCCGAAATGGATGAGATAAAAAGAAAACGCAAATAGGACATATTCCAGTTTGTCGATATGTTCTCACGAATTTCCAATGACCAGAAACCGCCGGATATGTTTCTGGAGGCAAAAGTGCGAACAGGCAGCAGCCCGTGGACAGGTTTTCCTTTACCAACGAGGGATACGAGTCAGTAATTTCGTTTCCTCGTGCCATGTAGAATCAGTTGTGAAACTCACTCGAGCCGGGCTGTGACTATAGAATTACTGTTATCGAATAGATGGATGAGGAATTTCCATAAATGAAACCATGATTATTGGAGAAGTATGCCTGCTGACAAATGATGTGCGGAAATTGGCGGATTTTTATAAAGGTCTGCTGGGGATTGATAATGGCAGCAATGATGATACGCATCAGTTTATTATTTCTGAGGGAACAACTCTGACGGTTTATAATGGTGGAACCGAAAAGAATAATCAGAGCCGAAATATCAGTCTTGCATTTACGGTTGAAGATATTGAGAAAGAATACAGGAAAGTGTTGAAACTCGGAGCAAGGATCATAGAACCACCGACCAAACGCCCGTGAGGTGCTGTTAATATGAGTTTCTACGATCCCGACAATAATGTGATCTATTTCAGATAGGTTCATTGACGGGTAATTTCAACTGATCGATATGTTTCCACGAACGTCCAATGGACAAAACCGATGGATATGATCCTGACCGCGATTTTGTGAACAGACACGAAGAATGACTATTTTTTTCGTTGACTCATGCCACGTCGAAACGGTTGTCCTTCTTTGTCAAAAAGCCGAACTGGCGGATCGACATATCATGGTGGATTATGAAACTCATAGAAGACATATGAAGAAGAATCAATAGTGACCTCGTTTACAGATGCAAATGGGAGTTTTGCGAGGCATATATGGAAAAAGCAACAAGAGAAAAGCTAGCCAAGACTGCAAAGGATATGGCGCAGATTCCGTTTCACGGAGATGTAGGTGAGATGACATCCAATCTTGCGCCGATTGTACGATTGTTTCCAGCATGGAATCTCAAGGAAGCTGACGGATTATGGTGTGCGGCGTTTGTCTATTATTGCTGCACATCAGCGGGATTCGAAATCCCATACAGACCAAAGGAATGTAAAACTTGTCATCTGGCTGCATGCCTTGGCTGGGAAGAGTTTGCCATAGGCGATCGGCGGATTGAATACCATAAAGGGCCGGAAGACTATGTTCCTGAAGCGGGTGACATCGTGCTCTATGACAGGGTATTCGAAAACAAAGAACACGACCATATAGGGATCGTCCTTGAGAGCCGCGTGCGTACGATCCTTGCTGCAGAAGGAAATATGAACAATATATCCGGAATTATCGAGCGCTCTATAGATGAGCATATTCGTGCGTATATTCGAATTCCGGATGGATATCGGTATAGAGAAGATTGACAAATTACAATTTGTGAGAAAGAAAGTCAACGACTCATGGCTGAAGCCACGAGCTTGCAGCTATCCGGTAGTGCGGACGAAGGCAGAGCCTTCTTCTACCTTTGTTACAAGCAAGCTTGCTGATGCTGCATCACGGGGCGGTTGACAGCGCCCCTGATATTCCAGATATGCTGGAATACCACTGTATCCGGTACTTCGTCTATCCCCGTCCGAGATAGCTGATTCCCATGCGATAC
>JAFYDF010000115.1 GCA_017544935.1 Clostridia bacterium | reverse complement strand
GGTAGAGATCGATGTGTTGCTGCCAAGTGCCGTCAGCCAGTCAGTATAGTACCAGCCGATGCCAGGTTCCGTCTCTTCGGAAGCGATCAGATAATCAGCATACTTGCTGGTCATCAGAGCATTCTCGAGGGTTGCCATCAGGCACGCGTCAAAACCGATGAAGTCGAACTTCACGCCGCCGTTCCTGAAAGCGTTATCAAGCCCGGCAAGGCTCATGGAGCCACTGTTCTTGTTGCGCTCATCATAGCCATAACCTGCAACCGAGCCCGAGCCATGGTCCCACAGGATCAGGGCATAACGGTTGGCTTTGAAATTCTTCGCGCAGTACTGTATGAAGGATGTCAGGGTCGCCTGATTGGTCATAGCCCCTGTTCCGGCATTCTCCTGCAGGCAGATCATCTGGCCGTTTTTCACCTGCCAGATCTGATTGACCTTAGAGGAAACGAGATTGTTACGCCAGTTCGTGCTGCCGCCGGTATACACGATTACGCGAACCGAGTCGCCGAACTTCGCAGAAAGCATTTCCTGCAGATCCTTTGTACCCATGGCGCTCCTGCTTTCCAGGTCAGCACCGCACATATAGATCATCAGGGTAAAGGTGTCTTTGTTGTTGCCTTTGATAGTCGTATATTTGGCACGACTGCCGGATGCCACGCTCCGGTTGACGGAAGACATGTTCGCACCGCCGCCGGAAGATGAAGAAGTTGTAGTTGTAGTTGCAGTCGCAGGTGCCGTCGCTCCAAACCCTGTCTGGCCGCTGTACCAGCTGCCGCCCAACAGCGAGCTCAGCATATCGCTGCCATAACCGCTCATGAGGCCGCTGAGCAGGCCGCCTCCCCCAGCATTGTTTGTCGTGCTGGAACCGCCGCCGAGCAGGGAGCCAACGAGTCCGGACGATGTGCCCGTATTCGTCTGCGTTGTAGTCGCCGTCTGCTGAGTGGGCGTACTGTTCAGGTTCGTTGTGCCGGTATCACTGCCGCCGCCAAACAGATTCCCGAACAAGCCGCTCAAGCCACCGCCGCCGCCCAGAAGCACGACTGCCAGGATGATCAGGATGATCTTGCCCATTCCGCCACCCGCGCGCGTACCGGAATTCTGATTGGAGCTGGTCTGCTGGAAATTGCTTCCCGCGCTCTGCTGCGGACGGGTATTATATGACGTGCTGCTCTGCTGCGGACGGTTCGCCGATGTATTGCTCTGCTGCGGACGGTTCGCAGAAGTACTGTTCTGCTGAGTACCGGAGCTCTGCTGCGGGCGATGCATGAAGGGACCGCTCTGCCCCACGGGACGCTGCTGCTGAGGCTTGCTTACCGGAGTTGAGCTATTCTGCTGCGGACGCGTGGTATTGTCGGAAGTACCCTGCGGACGATTCGCAAACGGACCGTTCTGTCCCACAGGACGCTGCTGGCTCGGACGTGCGCTGCCAAAGCCTGAACCAGACGTATTCGTACTGTTGCTGCTCGCCTGGCCGGATGTCTGCTTGGGGCGCGCAAAAGGCCACCCACCCGTGGTCGGTGTCTGCTGGCTGACCGGTTTCTGAGCACCGCCTACAGCGCGCTGTGAAGATGAAGGCTGCTGCTGCGTGCGGCGGTCTTCATAACCGTCACTCTTGCCAACCGGGCCTTGGCCAAGGCCGCTGCCCTCAGTTTTTACACTTTCTTCTGAGGCTTTTCCGGTTACATTCTTTTTACGATTTATAGGACCTGGCATCGTTATAACCTCTTTTCATAAATAACGGGAAGCTATCACCCGAATGAAATCAGTATATCACCTTTTTGACTTCACGTCACCCCCATACCCAAAATCACAATAAAATATGAGGAAAACCGTGAAAATCGGGTAGACGTAAACCCCATTATGTGCTATCCTTTTGGGGTAGGCCCGCGCACAGAAAGGGCCTGTCCCTTTTCCTGAAAGGAGCGCTACATGCACGAATTTTATCAGAGTCCACTTTGCGGCCGCTATGCCGATGACGATATGAAGCGACTCTTTTCCGACCAGCGCAAGTTCTCCACCTGGCGGAGACTGTGGCTGCTGCTTGCGGAAAGTGAAAAGAAGCTTGGAATTCCTATCAGCGACGAGCAGCTGGATGAGATGCGCGCGCACCTTGATGACATCGATTTCGATGCAGCTGCAGAATATGAGCACAAAGTTCGCCATGATGTAATGGCACATGTATTGACTTTCGGAGACTGCTGTCCCAAAGCACGACCGATCATCCATTTGGGTGCGACATCATGTTATGTCGGTGACAATACGGATATCCTGAATCTGCGCGATGCAATGATCCTGATCCGCCGTCTGTTGCTGAACGCTATTGCTGCCCTTTCCTCTTTTGCTGAAAAAAATGCTGCGCTGCCGACGCTTGCATATACACATTTCCAGGCCGCACAGCCAACCACTGTCGGAAAACGTGCATGTCTCTGGATGAACGATCTGCTGTTCGATCTTGAACAGCTGGACTTCCAGTTGAAACAGCTCAGGCCTTTGGGCTGCCGCGGTGCTACCGGCACCGGCGCCAGTTTTCTGGAACTGTTCGACGGCGATCAGGATAAGGTCCTGAAGCTCGAAAAACTGATCTTTAAACCGCTTGGGTTTGACTCTTGTCAGCCTGTCAGCGGTCAGACATATACGCGTAAAGTCGACTTCGCAGTACTGCAGGTGCTCAGTGGTATTGCCCAGACAGCATCGAAGTTCGCCGGCGACGTGCGCCTGCTCTGCCATCTGAAAGAGATAGACGAGCCTTTCGAAAGCGGACAGATCGGTTCCTCAGCCATGGCATACAAGAAAAACCCCATGCGTTGTGAACGCATCGCGTCCCTTAGCCGCTATGTCATCTGTGATCTGCAGAACGCCGCTGTGACCGCTTCCGCGCAGTGGCTCGAGCGCACGCTGGACGATTCCGCCAACCGCAGGCTGTCCATTCCTGAGGCGTTCCTGGCAACGGATGCCATTCTGAACCTCATGATCAATGTAGCGCGTGGTATGCGCGTTTACCCGGCTGTATGTGCAAAGCATCTGGATGAGGAGCTGCCCTTCATGGCCTCCGAAAACATTCTGATGTATTGCGTACGCGAAAAAGGCGGAGACCGTCAGACCCTGCACGAGCACATCCGCCAGCATTCGATGCGTGCTGCCGAACAGGTCAAGCTGTATGGTCTAAAGAACGACCTGTTGGATCGCATCCTGGCAGATGAAGCATTTGGCCTGACTGAAGAAGAACTCAAACGGCTTCTGGATCCCACTGCTTTTACCGGCATGGCGGAAGCTCAGTGTCGCAGCTTCCTGCGCGAGCAGGTGGCGCCTGTTCTGGATGCCGATCGGAATATACTGAATGCCAGCGCAGAAATCAAAGTTTAAAACCGCATAAACGGGGAGGAGAAAAATCGTTATGCTGACTGCAATCGTAGGAACCAACTGGGGTGACGAAGGCAAGGGCCGCATGGTCGACCTGCTCAGTGCCGACTATGACGTAGTCGTCCGCTATCAGGGCGGCAACAACGCCGGTCATACCGTAGTCAATGAGCGCGGCAAGTTCATCATGAACCTGATGCCTTCCGGCATTCTGCGGCCCGAGACCGTCAATATTCTAGGCCCCGGTATCGTAATCGACTTAAAGCACCTCGCCGGTGAAGTACAGAAGCTGCGTGATGGCGGCATCGAGATCGAGCCCGGTCATCTGCTGATCAGCGACCGTGCTACCATCTGCATGCCATATCATCCGCTGCTGGACGTGCTGGAAGAAGAACGTCTGGGTGATAAGAAGTTCGGTTCTACCCGTCGCGGCATCTCTCCCGTCTATGCGGATAAATATATGAAAAAAACGCTGCGCATGGGCGACCTCAAGCATTGGGATACCCTGCGTTCTCGTCTTGCGGATCTTCTCGAGTGGAAGAACCTTTTTGTAGAAAAAGGCTACGGCCATGAACCTGTCGATCTGGACGAGACCATGGACTGGCTTGAAAAGTACGGCAAGCCGTTCCTGCCCTACATCTGTGATACCACAGTATACCTGAACAATGCCCTGAAGGCCGGCAAGTCCGTGATCTTTGAAGCACAGCTCGGTGCACTGCGGGATATCGATTACGGCATTTATCCCTATACTTCCGCTTCCACTACACTGGCGGCATATGCGCCTATCGGTTCAGGCATCCCCTTTGCGAAACTGGACGAGAGCATCGGCATCATGAAAGCCTACTCCAGCTGCGTAGGCGAAGGCCCCTTCACCTGCGAGATGTTTGGTCCAGAAGCCAATGCACTGCGTGAAGCAGGCGGCGAATATGGCGCCGCTACCGGCCGTCCCCGCCGTGTCGGCGGTTTCGACGTCGTCGCCAGCCGTTACGGCGCTCTGATGCAGGGATGCACATATATCGCTCTGACCAAACTGGATGTTCTTTCCTATATGGAAAAGATTCCCGTATGTGTAGCTTACGAGCTGAATGGGCAGCGTATTGATGACTTCCCGGCCAGTATCGACGAACTGAATGCTGCCAAGCCTGTCTACGAGTATCTCCCGGGATTCCACTGCGACCTGAGTGCCTGCCGTAAGGTGGAAGACCTGCCCAAGGCTGCGCTTGACTACATCCGCTATATTGAGAAAGCGGTCGGCTGCCCCATCAAGTATGTCTCCGTCGGCGCTGAGCGCGATGCATATATCAAAATGTTCTAAAATCCTTATTTCTAAAACCGCTGCAGACCAGTTGCTGCAGCGGTTTTATTTAGCTAATCACATGAACTTTCATCATTAGCGCAGCGTGACATATCCCGCCTGCCGGACTGCTTTCTGGCCTTCATCACTTACCAGCCAGTCTACAAATGCCTTAGTATTTTCATCCCCCTTACGGTATACAGCATAGTAGTTGACCGTAAATGGATACTCGCCAGACTGCAGATTTTCATCCGAAGGTGCTACACCATCAATAGACAGCACCTTAATCCCGCTGCTCTCCACAAGCGTATTCACATAATACAGATAACTGTATCCTATGGCTCCCGGTCCGTTCGAATAATTTCCGATCTGCTGGACCGCCGCACTCATTCCATCCGAAATATAGTTGCTTTCAACATCCTGTATTTCAAGTCCCTGCATGACCAGTTCTTCCATAGCAGTCTGGCTTCCGCTGCCATGAGGCCGCTGATACGCAAACAGCTCTTGCGGATTTCCACCCAGGGCAGACCAGGATCTGTACTGACCTGTATATATATCCCGGATCTGCTGTACTGTCAGGCTATTTACCGGATTCATTTCGTTCACCATGAACACGAAAGCGTCATAGCAGAAAGGCACATAGACCAGCTCCACTCCTGCATCAGCTGCTTCCTGCCGCTCATCAGCATTGGGATATGTTGCCAGCACAAGATCGATTGCGTGTGTATCGTCCATCATGACACCCTGGCTCTTGATCGTTACCAAAGGGTTTGCTTTGCTTTGTATCAGCCGGTCATAAGCATAAGGCGTGGTGGAAAAATTGACAAAACCGTTCATGTCCCCTTCTTCCATGTCCAGCCATTGTCTGGCCAGCTCCATCGCCATGGGTACACATACCGTACTTCCGTCCATGCTCGGCCAGGTACCCCATTCCCCGATGTACAGATCATCATATCATTCAAGAGGCGTTTTTTCACCCAGATGAAAGCTTCCGTCTGTTTCCACTTTCGTCCAGCCTTCCCCTTTGCTCACGGACTGGTTAATCTGCGCCCAGGATCCGGAAGGCGTTTCTTCTCCAGTATTCTCCGCAAACGCAGGGATCACAAGCATAATGCAAGCTGTCATAATACAAAGAAACTTCTTCATTGCTCTTCCGCCTCCACTTTTTCCGGTATGATCTTCATATGATCTTCTGTTATCCAGCCAACGTCTTTGCCATCCGTGACCTGAATCCAATTACCTTCTTTGCATAGAATCTGAACTTGCGTACCGCCAACCAGCAGTTTCAGTATTTTTCCATTTTTCTCTTCAAACAATGGAATATCATTCATATAATCAGCATTAAATACAATTCCATATTGATTTTCTGTGCCATCCGGTTTACGCGTAAGCTCCGCATCCTGGATAACGCATGCTGTTTTTGTATACGATTCATAGTCAACAAAGCGAATAAACGGACCGAACAGAATGTTGAAATATGTTCTCCCGTCCATCGGAAACTCTCTTTTATAACGCTTCGCATCTGCAGAATCAGGTATCTTACTTTCCCATACATTCATTATGCTCTGGGGTTGTATATCGGCGTATTCAAACAGAGTTTCTGAATACAGGTAACAAACATCAGCAAGATCCACCCAACCCAGCATACTGCTGTCCCAGTATTCATAATGAACACTGCCCAAAGGTTCATGCACAGCTACTCGTCCATCCCGATACAAGCCCATATACACGATTGTCCCTTTTCTGAGGGAACGGACAGGATCCTTTGCTTCAGATGTCTCATACACCCAGACATAATCTGCTGGCGTGCCGGTTTCCCCTTGATTCTGACGTCCGCACAGCCGTCCGGGTGCATTGATAAATCCTCTGCCTTCATCCTGTGTATTGCCGTTATCGCCTCGGAAAATCGTGTCATCCGGATAATACTCTCCCCAGGTTCCGCTCTCGTCCTTTTCTGCCTTCAGTCCCTCCGGCATAGAAACAAGTTCAAGCGAAATGCATTCGCCAAAGATCTCACGGCCGATTTCACTTACTGTCAGTGGCAGCGCGATAGCCTGCAAACGGGTGCATCCTGCAAAGCCATAATCCGCAATAGATTTCAGGCCGATCGGAAGAGATATAGTCTTCAGGTTTTCGCAGCTTATCGCTCTTTTCCCGATGCGTTCTACACCGGCCGGAACATCATAATGTGTATCCCTCCTGCCGTTTGGATAAAGGATCAGCGTTTTCCCGTCCTTGGAAAACAATACGCCATCTACAGTTTTATACAGCGGATGCTCTTCCGGAACTTCATAGGCACATACTGAGCAATCATACAAGCCTTCCGCGATTTCTTCCAAGGGCAATACTGCTTCAATCCGCAATACATCAAAACTGCAGTAGTACATTGCACCGAATTCCATTACCTTCAGCTGTGCCGGCAGTGTAAAGTCTTCAAATTCACAGCCGATGAAAGCTTCAATTCCAAGATACTGCAGGGACGACGGCAAAACAGCTCTATGAAAAACCTCCGGGCATTCCCAGACATCTATACTCGGCCCATCCTCAAACTTCGGTTCTATTTCGATATCAATCTCTTTTTCATCATCCCAATAGTAAGTGGCCGCATAACCAAGTGCCGTGATACCATCGAATACAGTTAGGATACCGTCTTTGATTTCACAGGCATCAGATAGACCAGACTCTTCCCAGTATGTCCAAAGGTCATCTTCCTGTTCACAGCATGCTCCGACAGGGATCAAAAATAGCGCAAGCAGTACAAGAAATATCCGTTTCACGCCCATTCCTCCCGTTTTGTTCTCGTAAATATATACGTTCAACGGTTTTGTTTTATTCCCTCTATCTTTCATTATTTCACATTGGAAATACTCAAGAAGCATATTCCCCGTTTGGGCTTGAGAAATCATTTCTGGTTTATTGCATAAGAAAACCGGCACGGATAAACCGTGCCGGCATGAATGGTTTTGTAGCTTAGCGCTTGACGTTGAAGGCGCCCATCTGCGGATAAACAGCAGCATCACCCAGCTCGTCCTCGATGCGGAGCAGCTGGTTGTACTTGGCAACACGCTCGGTACGGGAAGGAGCACCGGTCTTGATCTGGCAGGTATTCAGAGCAACGGCCAGGTCAGCAATCGTGGTATCCTCTGTTTCACCAGAACGGTGAGAGGTAATTGCAGTATAACCATTCTTGTGTGCCAGACGCACTGCATCGATGGTTTCGGAAACAGAACCGATCTGGTTAAGCTTGATCAGAATAGCATTGCCAGCACCCAGCTCAATTCCCTTGGAAAGACGTTCTACGTT
>JAFYDF010000114.1 GCA_017544935.1 Clostridia bacterium | reverse complement strand
CTCCGGCATCATCGGCGCACGGCCCGTGACCTGCGTATAGTTTTTCAAAATGCCCTTAGGATCATCTGCCGCCGTGACCCAGTAATCCATATCCTTGCAGCAAGCAGCCTCCCATTCGGTCAGGTTCTTGCCAAATGAAGCACGGCCTACGGCGGGATTATTCCACAGCATTCCATATCCGAGGCTCGACACCATGAACGGAACGGTCGTCTGGCTGTTCTTCTGTGCCATTTCAAGTACGCAGCCTTTCATGTCCATATAAGGCTGCTGATATTGTCCCATGCCAAATATCTTCTCGCCATCGTTCGGCTCAAACCGGACCGTCAGCCGGTAATCGCCGCCCACATAAGGCACCCATTCCCGGTTGACGACCTTCAGGCAATGACTCTCTTTCGTTATGCTGCCGCCATAATTACGATAATACTCTCTCAGGATCTGCTTTCCGTCACGGTAGAATGTCAAAACACCGCCGTGATTGACAGTCACACTCAGTCTTCCGTTAGTGACGGTCGCCAAGGGGTATTTACGAAAACTCCCATCCCCTTCGCGCAGTTTCTGTTCACCCATCTCAACTGAAGCCGTGCCTGATGGCACAGGCTCAGTCAGTGCCCAGACCTGCCCGCTGAATTTCGGAAACATGGTCGAACGCACGCGCAGCGAGTCCTGTCCCCAGGCTTCAATCCGCAGTGTTTCACCCTGACGCTGGCAGACCAGCACGCCGTTTTCAATAATAAACTGCATACATTCGCTCCTTCGCCGGATACGATTCCTTACATGATCACCGTGATTTTGTCGCCGTCATTGAGCATATCATCAGTCAGCACTTCGCCAGCCGCGGGTTTCCCGTTGACCAGGACCTGCTTTACGCCGCCCTGCTTGTGCGCGCTGTTATCAACAGTGATATGGAGACGTTTCCCGCGGAAGGTCTTTTCCATCGTGAACCCATCCCATTCTGCCGGGATCGCAGGAATGATCCGCAGGCCTTCGGGCGTCGGGCGCAGTCCCAGGATACCTTCGACCATGCCTACCATTACAGTAGAGGCGGTACCTGTCAGCCAGTGTACATGTGCGCGGCCGGGCTGCGGTGTTTCGTGGCCTTCAATGAACTGGGAATGCACATACGGTTCGATCTCGCGGATCTCCGCCCTGTCATTATACGCAGCCGGGCAGGATTCCTTAAAGTATTCAAACGCGCGGTTTCCATGTCCGAGCAGTGCTTCCGCAAGGATCGCCCAGCCCTGGGACTGGCAGAAGATACCGCCGTTTTCTTTCGTATTCGGATTGAACAGGCGCATCCACGCACCCTGGAAGTAATGCTGCTTATAGCACGGCGCAAGCAGTTCGATTCCATTCGGCGTATTCAGAATACGGTGCACGGATTCCATGCTCTTTTCGGCCTGTTCTGCGGTAGCGCCCCTAGAAATGACACACCAGCTCTGCGGGTTCAGCCACATGGCAGCCTCAGGATCGTTCTTGCTGCCGATCACAACACCTTCCTGAGTATAGCCGCGGCGGAAACGGTCATCCTCCCAGAAATGCTCATTGATCAGTTTCAGCTGCGCTTCGGCAGTCTCGTCAAGCCACTTTTTATACTCTGCATTTTCCGCAGTATCCGGAAGCATTTCTTTCAGCAGTTTCATTGCCCAGTAGAACTGGAATGCAACAAAGCAGCTTTCACCCTGTGCTCCCAGCTGCAGGCAGTCGTTCCAGTCAGCATGCAGGCCGGCAGGCATACCATGGGCACCCAGATGATGCATCGTGAAATCAATCGCACGCTTCAGGTGCTCTGCTACGGTGCCTTCATCATAATCCGCGAACGGGATCACTTCATCCATGAACGCAGTGTCCCCTGTCTCAGCGATATACTTGTATACCGTCGGGAACAGCCACATGGCGTCATCTGCCCTGTAATGCGGATGGCCAGTGGCCTTCACATAGCTCTCCTGTTCCGGCGTATCCTCGTGGCCCGCATTGTGGTCGAACTTGACCAGAGGAAGGCCTGCGCCATGGTGCACCTGTGCAGAAAGCATGAAACGGATACGCTCTTTCGCCATCTGCGGATCCAGATGGATGATGCCCTGGATATCCTGCACCGTATCACGGTAGCCATAGCCATTGCGCTCACCTGCATAGATCAGGCTGGCTGCGCGGCTCCAGATGAAGGTGATATAGCACTGGAATGCGTTCCAGGTGTTGACCATTGTGTTCAGGTCCTCATCCGGGGTGTTGATCTGCAGATTGGCAAGCTTCCCGTGCCAGTAACCGATCAGCTGCTGCCATTCCTGCTCTACTGTTTTTTCGGTATCCGCGTAATGATCGAGCAGTGCGCGTGCCTGTTTCTCGCCTTTCTGGCCCAGCACAAAAGCAATCGTTTTGCTTTCGCCGGGAGCCAGCGTCAGCACTGTATGCAGTGCACCGCAGGGATTGCCGTTGAAATTGAGAGAGTCGTCCAGCCTTCCATTCACCACGCTCTGGGGTTCATGGAAGTGATGTCCGCCCAGGAAACGTTCGCGCTTGCCGGTATAGCTTTCGACCTTCGCGCCAGCCAGGCCGAAGAAACGCTCACGGCCGTTTTCGCCATCGGCGTTCAGATCGCAGAACTGGTTGATGCGCTGCAGGATATGATCCTGGTTGAACTCGGTCTTGGTAATGAACTGCGTATACTGCATGTTCACCAGGTCCTGGGTATAAAAGCTATCCGTGGTAAACTCACAATACCCGAAAACGCCGATCCTGCGGCTTGTATTGCCCTTATTCGTAATGCGGACGCGCCATACCTCATATGTGGTATCCAGCGGCACATAATACAGGATCTCGGATGCAATCCCGCTGTACTCAGACTCGATCTGCGTATAGGCAGTGCCATGGCGGGTAGCAGTATTATACTTGTCAAGCGGCTTTTCCACTGGCCGCCAGGATGCGGACCAGAAATCACCGGTCTCGTCATCGCGAAGATAAACATAGCGGCCAGGCTCGTCAAACTGGTTAAACGTATAGCGCAGGATACGCCCCGCAGCGCCGGACTTCACAAAGCTGTAACCTCCGGCATTCTGCGTAACGATAGCGCCATATTCCGGAGAGCCCAGGTAGTTCGCCCAGGGCATGGGTGTGCGGGGATCTGTGATCACATACTCTTTTCTTTTGTTATCAAAATGTCCGTACTGCATGCGTTGTTCCTCCTTATTTCGGAAAGCAAAATACTTTTATGTTCTTTTCTGCTGAATCGCAAGGTCGGTCGCTACACCGACTGTATGCAGCATATCATTAAACAGTTCGATCCTGGGATGAACATACTCACCCTTCCTTACAGGGAAATTCAGAATCGTGATCGAAGTGTGCCCATAGGGCAATACCGTGCAGACATACGGGAACGGAAGTGCCAGTAGATGCGAGAGAACGCAGGCACCGGAACCGCCGTGGCTGAAAACAGCTATGTTTTTCTTCTCATCGGTCTCACAGAAAAACCGTGTCCCCTCATGCCTGTATCCATTTTGAAGGAGAAGCAAGTCAAACTGTTTGCTGATCTTCTGCACGTATGTCATTACATCATTGCTTTTAAAATAGGAACTTTCGCGCCAATCGCAATGATAGAAATCAAAATCGTCCTGGTCGATCATCCAATCTGCCAGCGTCCACGGGTGTCCTTCTTCCGGAATGCCCTCACCGCCCCATGAGATCTCATGCATATAATCCAGCGTTTTCACAGGCAGATCAAGCATTTCTGCCGTATAGCCAGCTGTCTGTGCTGCACGTCCCATGGGCGAAGCAAAAATCTCGGATATGCCTTCCTTCGCCAGCCGCTTTGCGCAGGCCTTTGCCTGTCTGTGTCCGATTTCCGTTAAGCAATCCTTTTCATAGTTCGGTTCGCCGTGACGTACGAATATGATTCTCACAATTGCCTCTCACTTTCAGCAGTGTTTGGGGGCAAATACACCTTCCAAGGAATAATATACACGATTAAATATACTTTTCAATAGTGTTTCACACTTTATTTCCAAGAAGACAGACAGTACAAGTCATTTTGAAATATACCGATGACAGGAAAAGTGTCATTTGAATACCGACCATTGTCCAAAAAAATTCTACGCTGTATCATTATTGCAATAATTATCGCAGTATTGTTTCTTGTCGATTCAGATTGTATCTCTTATAATAGCAGTATACATGTTCACGGGCCCCGATACTTATATCGCAATGGCCGACCGCTGGCTGCTAGAGATGCCTGTAGATGCACGGCTGGCGGACATATCTACCCGCATGATCGCCGCAACCTACGATTCGGACCAGTATCAGGCCAGTGACGAGGAACGTCGGGAAATGTACGCTGCAAACAAGCTGGAAGAAGCCAACACTTCTGTTGCTGATTATGTATGGTTGCCTGTCGATTGGCAAAATGAGCATCCAGTAATATGCTGGCAAAATTCGTGGAAACCTTTAGTGCGGAGGTAACAAGACATGAAAATGACATTCCGTTGGTATGGCAGCCAGATCGACCCCATCCCCCTGAAATTTATCAAGCAGATTCCCGGCATGACAGGTCTGATGGGTCTGCTTGATAAACCCGCAGGTGTCGATTGGCCCGAAGATGAGTTTATTGCCCTCAAGAAAGAGGTCAATGATGCTGGTTTGGAAATTGAAGTGATAGAGAGCGTCAATGTGCATGAGGACATCAAGTTGGGTCTTCCCAGCCGTGAGGAATACATCAGCAACTATATCTCTACTATCCGCATGCTGGCCAAGCACGGTGTCAAGGTAATCGTATATAACTTCATGCCGGTATTCGACTGGCTGCGTACAGATCTGGCTCGGATAATTCCTGAAGACGGCAGCAACAGCCTGTATTTCGATGAAAAGGATCTGGGTGAAATGGGGCCGCTTGAAATCGTGCGCAAAACCGCTGAGGACAGCCATGGTTTCACGCTTCCCGGCTGGGAGCCTGAGAGACTAGCTCTGCTGGAAAAGACCCTCAAGCAGTATGAAAACATAGGCCCTGACGATCTGCGGAAAAACTTCAAATACTTTCTCGATGCGGTTATTCCCGTTTGTGAGGAAGTGGGTGTAAAGATGGCTTGCCACCCAGATGATCCCGCCTGGCCCATTTTCGGCTT
>JAFYDF010000113.1 GCA_017544935.1 Clostridia bacterium | reverse complement strand
GCCAATGGCTCGGTGAATGCATCCTTCCACAGCGATAACGCACAGGTTCGCGCCATTATCGAGAATTCCCTGGTGCAGCTCAAACAGGAACTTTCCAATCAGGGCATCAAGGTGGACAATGTGGAGGTCTCCGCAGAGCTCAATCGGGATGGCCTTCTGAATGGGCAGGGACAGCAGCCTTGGCAGCAGGGCCAGCAAAACGGCAATTCACAGGCAGCGCACAGCCAGAGCTTGGACTTTGAATCCTTTGAGGAGGAAAGCGCGGAGCTGGCGGCTTCTTCCGGGCAGGTACTGACGGAGGAAGGCGTGGATTACAGGGTTTAGCAAGGAGGAAATTATGGCGAATCCACTCAATACCATTACGGTAGACGGCGTGACCTATGATGCGGCATCCTATGCGGCCTCGCAGGCAGCCAACAAGACTACGAAGGCGAATGACGCCTTGGGCAAAGACGCGTTTCTGACGCTTCTCGTCACGCAGATGCAGAATCAGGATCCGCTGGATCCGCAGGACAACGGGGAATATCTCGCCCAGCTTGCGCAGTTCTCGTCACTGGAGCAGATGACGAATGTGGCGGACAACCTGTCGAGCTTGTCCAGCATCGTGAGCAATATCGACACATCCGTTCTGGTCGGGCAGCTCAGCAGCATGATCGGGCAGGATGTGAAGTGGACCACGGAAACCGCAAGCGCGGATGAGAACGGCAACAAGATCGTGAATACCGCAAGCTATGAGGGAAAAGTCAAGGGTGTGAGCATTTCGGACGGTGCGCCTTCCATCATCGCGGAAGCGGACGGCAAGACCTATCAGGTGCCGATCAGTGAGGTTACTCGTGTAGGCGAGGGTGTTTGAGCAGTTGGAAGGGCGCAGGGACGTGCCCGATTGAGGAGGACAGGGAATATGGCTGACAGCAGGCTATACTTTCATACAAAGCCGCTCATGCCAGTCGACAATCACATCTTGCAGGCGCAGGACAAGGTGCTTCACGGCGAGCAGGGCCGCGCATCCTTTGCAGATGTACTGAGAGCAGAGGAGCAGAAAGTCAGTTTCTCCCAGCATGCGATGGCAAGGCTGCAAGAGAGAAATTTGGCCTTCACGCAGCAGGAGCTTGCCAAGCTGGATGACACCGTTGCGAAAATGGCACAGAAGGGCGCGAGAGAATCCTTGATTTATCTCAACGATATCGCCTTGGTCGTGAGCGTGGCCAACAAGAAAGTGATTACCGCCATGGATGGCATGAGTGCAAAAGAGAATATTTTTACCAATATTGACAGTGCAGCAATCATTTGAGCTTGGACCTACGGGGAAGCTCGAGCCGTTGACCGACTGATACGGCTCCCGTTGCTGCGTCATGATGAAAGGAAGAGTGATTCATTATGATGCGTTCGCTTTTTTCCGGTGTTTCCGGATTGAAAGGTCATCAGACACGTATGGATGTCATTGGCAATAATATCGCAAACGTCAATACGACGGGATTCAAGTCCAGCCGCGCGACCTTTGCGGATGCCATTTCCCAGACAACTTCCGGCGCTTCTTCGCCGACGGGCAATCTGGGCGGCACGAACCCGAAGCAGATCGGCTTGGGCTCGAACGTCTCCAGCATTGATTTGATTTTCACGGACGGATCTGTGCAGTCCACGGGCAAAAACACGGATCTCTGCCTGTCCGGCAGCGGCCTTTTCGTGGTGAAGCAGGGGATCCAGACCTACTATACGAGAAATGGCGCCTTCGAGTTCGATGCGGAAGGGAACTACGTCATGCCGGGCAGCGGTCTCTTCGTTCAGGGCTGGATGGGCGAGAATGGCACCGTAAATACGTCGGGGGCCGTGACGAACATCAATGTTCCTTCCGGAAAGTCGATGGCAGCGCGGTCAACGGGCGCGATTACTTACGCGAACAATCTCAATTCCGATATGCTGATGCTCAAATCGGTAACCGGCGGCACGACCGTGGAGGGCAGGCAGGTGGCCACGGCGTCCAGTGCCGTCACGCTGACCTTCAGCGATGGCACGACGCAGACCGTGACCAGCGGTTCCTATGTTAGCGGTCACAGCATGCCGATCACGACTACGGCGACGATCTATGACAGCTTGGGGACCTCCCATTCGGTGCCGATCCTGCTGGAGATTACGCAAAAGAATCCGGGGACAGGCAACACTTGGACGGCTGTGGTGGCGCCTACCATGAAGTCAGGCGGCACCATCGATACCACGATTCATTGCGACGACGGAACAATCATCACGCCGACGCTTTCTGCAACGACCATCAAATTCAGCACAGCAGGAGCCTATGACTCGACATCGACCATTGGGTCTTTGTCTCTGGCATATACACCTAAGCCGGGAGGCGCCGGCGTCACGACTCCGCAGCCGGTAGCCTTGTCCTTTGCTGATGTCACCCAATATGCCGGTTCCAATACGGTCAATGCGTCCGCAGACGGGAATGCGGCTGGTACGCTTTCCAGTT
>JAFYDF010000112.1 GCA_017544935.1 Clostridia bacterium | reverse complement strand
CTTGCGTTGGGCGCGAGACCGGTGATCGTATCAATCAGGCTGCTGCCTGGAGCCAGGCTGTCATATACCTCCACATCGACCGGGACTTCGCCCTCGTTCTTCACGGTGATCGCATAGCGGATTGTCTCGCCTTCAGCATAGTAGCTTTCGTTGATCGGATCATTATCCTGGGCCTTACTGATGCTGATGTCAGACACGACGCCAAAGACCGGTTTGTACGGAGGAATCGGAGGCTCCTCGATCGTCGTGTCGTTCGGTTTCTTCGCACCGGTATAAGCGTCCACAGGATTGCTGGTAATGAAATGCCAATCGCCCTTATAGTCCACATACTCTGAATATGCGATATTAGTCACGATGCCGTAGGCCGCCTCGCCTTCCGTTACCTTATGCTTGAGCGGCACCTCGTGCTCTTCGCCGGGAGCGAGCGAAGCGTATGTTGCCAGCGGGTCGCCGTTGAGAATCAGCGGATCGTCTATATAGGTCTCCCCGACCGGCATGTCCGTATTGTTCTTGATCTTTACGCGGAAATCGATCTCCTCGCCTTCGGCGTAGTATTCACCGTTGGCAGGATCACCCTCGATGCGCTTGCTCAGTAGCAGGCTCGTCTCAGCCGTGGTATATACCAGGCACCACTCCAGGTCACTCTTCAGTTCTTTGCTGTCCGGGTCCGTCCATTCCACGTAAGCTTCATTATAGATTCCGCCGGTAGCTACGTCTTCCTCGGTCACAGTATAGGTATACTCCCTCATGATCCAGTCGCCGACCGGGATATTAGGCAGTGTTTCGTTCACGCCAAGCATGCTGTCAATCAGCACAGCACCGTCAACATCCACTTCACCCGCATTCCATATCTCGATCACATAGACGATCTGTTCGCCCTTCTGGTAACCTTCGGGCAGCGTAGATCCGTACTTTTCATATTTATAGATCCACAGATCGCTCTCGCCAGGCAGCTCCCAACCCACAGGTCCGGGAAGGTCCATCTTGAATGAGTACGGGCAATGCGCGGTTTCGCAAAGGATAGTACCCGTATCATCCGCATCACGGCCATAGGCATAATACTCGACATCCACCATGCCCGCAGTGTCGGGGCCTTCGGTATTGGGAGTCAGGACATTGGTCACCAGCCAGACATTCGTATAATCACTGAATGATTCACCAGGATACAACGTCTTCTGGATGGGAAGCTTCAAGTCATATCCATCGCCCCACTTTTCCTCCAGCTGTTCAACATACAGAGGTACTTCACCTACGTTTTTCAGGACGTAATCGATCCGCACCACATCGCACTCGCCATAGAGTTCAGCATATGGATAGCTAGATTTAAGCGGTGCATTGTATGTGATCAGTTCCAGAGCCGGCTTACCAGCCTCGGTTTCATCGGTCAGCGGAATATCAATATCGGCGTCATTGGAAACGATCTTTACACCGGTGCTTTCCTCATTATCGTCCAGAATAAAGCCTATACTCGCGGCGCTCCAGAATATTCTTCCGGCCTTCACATCTTCCTCGTAGACTTCATCCAGGAAAGTCCACTCCATATCCCAGCCGGGCTTCAGCACCGTAAATGTTCCTGCAGCCAGCTCAATATACCAGTTGGGCTGGATAACATCCACATAGTCTCCACCGATACGAGCAGGAACAGCGATCAGTACATTGCTGGTATTAGTAAGCTTGAAGCGCAGAGGAATAGGATCGCCAACCTGCTTGCCTACGCCCACATCCGGCTCCCAGCTTACTTCCAGGAGCAGGCTGCCCGTTTCCGCGCTCGGGGCAGTCGGCCAGGTCAACACCACGGTGTTCGAATGCACAGCGCCTTCAGCGTCAGACATTACCGTCTTATCTATGTTCGGTGAACCCTCCATCCAGGCCTGGCCGTTGAACGTCAGGCCCATATGTCCCATTGCTACATCCTCTTCCCAAACCTGGACGGTCGGATAGAACACTGCAAAATCTCCTCCAGGTTCGATTACTGTATCATCGTAAGAGTACCAGCGCGTTCCATCATATTCCCAGTCAAAGAAGTAACCGGGCCCGCCCAAAGGCACGCTACTAGTATTTACCAGGTTGATCTGAAGCTGAATCTCATCATTCAGCTCATAATACGGCTTGATAGGACTGATCTGGGCGACTTCAAGAAGCAGCTCCTGCGCAGTCACCGGCCAGGAGATCTCATCCGCATTCGACTGAACTGCCCGGTCGCTTCCGCCCAGCTGATTGTTATTCACATCATCAAGCAGCGAATACATCCATGCCTGGCCGACAAGCATTGTTTCAGCCCCGCCTTTTGCAAGGTCTTCTTCGTCGAAAATGTAATGATGGCCGGTAAACGTATAGCTTTCTCCGGGAGCAATCAATGCGGAATCGTCATGCTGGAACAGAATGGCCCCATCTTCCTCAATCAGGAAATATGCGGGTGCCTTCAGCGTTACATTACCGGTGTTGGTCAGAACGACATCAATAAAGACTTTGTCCTTCGGATGATAGTTCGCTTGCTCCGGAGTGACCTGAATGATTTCCAACTGCAGCGAGGGCTCGGCCGGAGTCACAGGCCAGGTGATCTCAGCCACGTTAGACTGTACTGCCAGATCGTTTCCACCAAACTGCTCGATGTTAATGTCGCTGTCTATTGCCGTTTCCTGCCATGCCTGGCCTATCAGTTCTACTTTACCATAACCCTTAGCAAGATCCGATTCGTCAAAGATGAAGAACATGCCCGTAAATGATACACTTTCTCCGGGAGCAAGCGTAACAGGATTTTGCTTAACAAAGTGCCATGTTTCATTATCCGCAAAGAAGTATTCGGGGTTCTTCAGCGGTACATTGCCAGTGTTGGTCAGTACGGCCTCCAGATCAACCCTGTCCGTAGGATGATAGCTTTCTTTCTCAGGCGTAATCTGTTTGATCTCCAGTGAAATCGAAGGATTGACGCCTTCATAAGTAGCAGCAAAGTATAGGGTGACCCAATCAATGTTCTCGTTCGATTCCGGCACCGCCTTCAGGAAGGTCACAGAGAATCCCGGAATTGTGCAGCTGACAAGAGCAGGATCGATCTGTGTATAATCGATGTCATGGCCGTAATCGGCATAGGAGACGACCATTCTGTCGAAATAATATGTTTCTCCGGGTGCAGGCGGTGTCTCAAGTTTTTCATTATTGCCAGAATCACGGTAGAACATGCCTGCCGACTGATAATACTTGCCGTCAGGAGAATTGCCGCCCTCCCACGTGTAAACGGCGGACCCTTTCCCGTCAAGGGCAGGCCCATATGATGACATTGAATCATTAAAGTCAACACCGGAGTAGGTGAATGCCGCGCCTTTAAGAATATACTGCGGGCCTTCCTCTTCAATGGGATAATGCAGCTCTATGGTATTGGTCTGACCGGTTACCGGAGCAGGCACGCCGTCTGAATATGAATAAGTCTGATAGATATGGCGAATGGCTTCCCCGACCATTCCGTCAGCACCGTTGATATAAATTGTCAGCACCCAGTGGAACGATTCACCAGGCTGGATAACAGTTCCGTTAATTTCAGGCCACGGGTCAATAAGGTCGCCGATCGGATGCTCCGTGATCTCTGTCTCTATCAGTGTAATCGGCACATTGCTGTTGTTGTGCGTATACATATCCAGCTCGATCTTACTGCCGATGACATACTTTTCGGGCAACCACTTCTCGTTATTGTCCAGAAATACATCGATTTCTACAGCAACGGGCGGAATATCACGCGTTTCCCTGTGGCTGGAATCAACCTTGCAGACGCGTTCCTCAATGCCGGGCGCCATGGGTGTTGCGGGCTGGACTACCTGCCACTCGCCCCAGTCATGATCGCCCAGACCGTCCGCATAGTTGCGCTCCCACTCTTTCTCGCCGCAACGTTCACACACATGATAGCGAGTGCCATATTCTACGCAGGTGGAGGGAGTCCCGATGATCCACTGTCCCCATCTGTGGCCCAGTGGAGGTAGCAGAATAATGGTGCCAGCCTGTTTCTCGCCGCAGCGGCTGCAGACATTGTCCGCCTGGCCGTTTTCGGTACAGGTGGGCTCTCTCGTAGTCTTCTTCTGCCAGTCGTGGCCAAGCGGATCGATCTCATCTTCATAGTAATCTCCGCAGCGGGTGCAGGTGTACTTCATCAGGCCCCAGTCTTCACAGGTCGCCTGATACACAACACTGCCCCTGTATTCATGGCCTAATTTGGGCAGTTCTTCTACCTGGTAATACTGGCACTTGGTGCATTGGCGCTGCCGGCATCCATCATTCTCACATCCCGGCTTATCTATGGTCTCCCATGCACCCCAGCTGTGCGGGGTTCCATCCGGGCACGTCGTTGCACTGGTATAGTCATACGCCAGCGCTTCAGGCAGTACTCCCAGCAGCAGACACAGTGTCAATATGATGGCGAACAGTTTCTTCATTCTACACCCATCTCCTCTCACCAAAGCAGCCATATTGCATCTGATCTATAATTCACCTGACAGAAAAACGTCATTTCCGTCACAGTGTTAAGGAACAAGGATAAGGTATGCTTTCCGTTTCTTATAGCCCGTCTTTTTCTTATTTGCGGACAAGGGAACCGAAGATTATGCTGTCAGATTATTTCTCGATATCATTATAACAGATAATTATGGCTTGCACACTATCATAAATGACAGTTTGATGCTGATATATATTAATAATCCTTAAATCCCCGGTCAAAATCAGAATCCGGGCAGTCTGTCCAATGTGATCATGCGTTCGTCCTGATAAACTTCCTTTATCCGGTCAGGATGATTGCTCATCAGATTTGTTCCGTGCCACGGCATGATCCAGCTCCATGCACAGTTTTCACTGAAGAAATCGTCAGGCTTCGGAATCAGGCCGCATTCATGGAAAGCTAGAAGCTTTCCGGGATACAGCTGTTTCAGCCGCTCATATGATTTCTTATGCACTGTCTCCCCGCGGTATGTGTCAGAACCTGCTATGTCAAACAAAGCCGGCTCGACTTCCCATCCCTGCAGAACATCATCTGCGTAGCCGAGAACCCAGATCAGGTTATCCAGCCCATGTTCCTTCTCAAAGTAATCATGCATCATACGCCAGAGTCGTCTGAAGGCATCAGCTCCGCCTTTTCCCCACCAGAACCATTTCCCGTCAAACTCATGAAAAGGGCGCCAGAGCACAGGAATGTCTTCTTTCTGAAGCTGTTTCAATGCATCAGCTGCCCGATCCCAGCGATCTGTAAGGAGCTTGTTCTCTTCTGAATCAGGAACAAATAGATTTTCCCAGTCCGGGTTTTCTTCCTTGCAGGCAGGATATGTGTTATCCATGACACCAGTATGCCAGCAGATGGTTACAATACCGCCCTGTTCATTCCAGCGTTTTGCCCTTTCCGCTACGCCGTCATAATCATCATGTATGAAATCAAGCCCGCGAACGGCAGGCAGCTCTCCGGTCACAGCCTGTATCCACTCATTCTCCCGGTCAGAACAGCCCTTTCTCGGTGACTCCTGCTGCGCCAGAAGTATCCTCTTCCCTTCCAGGGACTGAAGAAGATCATATAGCTGCTTTTTTCGCATGTTGTCTTCCCCTCTGGTGACTTGACGGCCTGCACAGCAATCTGCTGAGCATGCATGATTATTCAAAAAACGCAAATACTATCACAGATAAAATATCACAGATGCAAGATCCAGGCAACCATTATTTGCAGTAATATAACCAGGTCAGTTTAGAATTCTCCAAAATAGCGGAAAGGCCGGCAGCTGCCGGCCCTTCCTGCTCTGTTATTTTCCGCAAAGCATTATTGCATACTCTTTGTACATTTGCTCGATCCGTTCATTTACGATCACGCTGTCACCATTGTAGACGAGTTCCAGCAATGCCGTACGTGCCGTGACCAGCTGGTCCAGGAAGCGCCGCGTCATTGCGATCACCTGACGGTCTTCCTTATTTGCCGCCTTATACAGTGCGTTCACTTCTTTGTCCAGAGCCATCTGCCACAGCTGCTGCGCACGCGCCCAGGCTGCTGCCTTACCCGCGCCGAGTTCAGCTTCGCGCACCAATGCCAATGCGTTCTTTTCTGTCGCCGCATGCTTTTCATCCAGCGCGAATGCATAAGTGATCTCCGTGCCGTCTCGGCTCACGATACGACGTTCACATACCTCAGCGGGATCCGGGCCGGGCATGATACGTGCGCCGATCAGGCTGTCCAGAGGTTTTTTCCCGTCATAATGTTCTCCCGCGCACAGATCGATGCAGCGGTCCATCAGGTTCTCGGCAACCAGGCGCGCCACTGTGTCCGGATCATCCGGATACAGCAGTTTCAGCTGTTTCTCATAGGCTCCGATCCACAGATAGTAAGTCAGGCGCTCATTGATGACAGTAACACGTGCTGCGCCTTCCGCGGCTTCCAGATACTTTTCATATTCCTTATCGACCGCTTCACGCCACAGCCCTGCCGCTTTCTGCCAGTCTTCTCCTGTTTCAGTCTCTACCGCGGCATGCTCAGCGCACAGGTGCAGGAGATATCCTTCATTGTATTCACTTACATCTGTCAGCATGCGATAGCAGCTGTCGCCTTCACCGGTGAATTCCAGATGCTCATCCGGATTCGGCTGCTTTTCACTTGTCGGGCTTGTGACCTTATTGCTCATGTAGACAGTCTCCGCC
Organism: Clostridia bacterium; assembly: GCA_017544935.1. Lineage (GTDB taxonomy): Bacteria > Bacillota > Clostridia > Christensenellales > Aristaeellaceae > SFMI01. Next base: position 149 of record JAFYDF010000112.1, on the reverse strand, counting down.
CAGACATTCTGCGGATGCCATTTAGCAAGCGCATAGTTGACCACGCAGATCGCATCCACATCGTCCTTAGTGACTTTGTATTCATAATAGACCGTCTTGCTGTCATTGGGTGCAAGGCCAGTGACCGTGCCGATCAGGCCGCTGCCCGG
>JAFYDF010000111.1 GCA_017544935.1 Clostridia bacterium | reverse complement strand
CTGCGCATTTGCCATAAAGGTTTTCAAGAGCATTTCCTCCTTGAAAAATAGAAGCTTTTGTGTTTTGGCAATCCGTGATGGTCAGCACGTTTCGCCGGTGTTCAATAGCTTTCCGGGGCAGCGGAGTCTATTGATGCAACGATTATTATACCTCGGTGCTTTCCATCTGTCAATCATTTTTAAAACAAAAATAAGACAAAATCCATAATTCTTTCTTGAAAAATTTGCAAAATAGGTATGTATTATATAGACGTTGGTATTTTTCTCAGTAGTTACACTCTTTTTCTTATGCTTCTATTATTCGACGCAATATGATACAATGTGCTGGTCTGATATCATTTCCATTCTATTATTCGATACGCATCATCCTACGGAGGAGAATATGCTGCTGTATATCATAAGACACGGAGAAACGGATTATAATGCAAAAGGCGTACTGCAAGGACGCATGGATGCTCCGCTCAATGAAAGCGGGAGATCCCTTGCTGCAATTGTCGGCCGTGCCATGAAAGGAATCCATTTCGACCGCTGTATCAGCAGCCCGCTGAAACGAGCATATGAAACAGCAGAGATCGTCCTCCGTGAATCAGAAAACACGATACCTATTGAAACCGAAAAAATGATTCTAGAAATCAATATCGGAGATTATGAAGGTCATATGCTTTCCGAGCTTGGCGAAATCGGGAAGTTATTCTATGTTGATCCTTTCTGTTTTCCTGGTTTTCCCGGCGGGGAATGTGTCCAGGATGTCTGCGAGCGAACGCAAAGATTCCTACGAGAGCTTGTCTCTCAGGACGATGATAAATCTTATCTTATCGCAATGCATGGATGCGCGCTACGCGCAATGCTGAATCCTCTATATGAACATCCGGAAGATTTCTGGCACGGACGTGTACCCTACAATTGCACAGTAAGTATCGTTGAAGCACATAACGGCAACATGAAACTTATTGCTGACGACAAGCTCTATTACGATCCGGATTTGGTTATAGACCGTTATGAGCTTGATTCAGTAAAATAACATTTTTTCGCAAATATTACGAGCGCCTTATTTGGGGCGCTCGTCTGATTTATATCCTGTTTTTCAGAATATCGGTTCCAAGTTCCAGCATGCGGAATGCTTCTTCCCGCACATCCATGATTGCATCATAGACAAGGTCCTCTGACAGTACACCGGCTTTCAGATCCTGCGGGATCTCCCCCTCTCGATCCTCATACCATTCTTCACTACCATAGTACTGAAAGAGAGCGGTCATTTTCTCACGAAGCTCTTCCATACGGTTCAACTGTTCATACATCTGTTCGATTGCACCAGTGCATTCGTCCAGATATTCTTCCATCTGCTTGATTCTTTCAATACTCATGGCGGCCCCTCCTTTATCCATCCGTTATGAAACTCATTTCCAACTACAAGCTGTTGTAATTCACCCTGATAATGAACGATATCCAGTAAGAAACGACTGCGCTTTCTTGATCACATTATAAAGCATAACCACCTTGTTGCTCAAGGGGGTGTTAGATTGATATCTTGTAAATTTCCTGCAGATCAATTGCGAACATGCAACTACTATGATCGAATTTGGTTTCCTCCTGGCCAAGTATTGATCAATTGCAGTTAAGCGACATTTAAAGCATGCTGAATGACAATTCCGACAAAAATGTATTGTGCAGTGATCAACATTATGACATAATGAGCACGCAAAGGAGGAAAGCAAGATGAACGCTGAAGCAACAACCGCAGCAAATGTTATCATGTTTCTTTTCATTGCTATTGTTGTATCCATAATCGCTTTCATTCTTTACCGCTGTCTGAAAAAACCTATCGCCCGTATCGGCATGATGAAAAACATAAAGACCGCGCACGGCTCTCTTATGTTCACCATTCCCGCAATGCGTTCAGGCACCGGTACTGTTTCAGATGGTTATTCCATATCTTCCAGTGGTGAATTCTTCAGCCATTATCATACTGAAAGCTTTTCTTATCCCAGCGGTCTTCGTGTCCTGATGATGCTGGATGAAGAAATCGATGGTAAAAAATTCCTTGAAATGTATGGGCTTCCCCACGAGGACCAGAAAGATCCATTTAAGAAGTATCCGCACCATTTACACGTCGGTACAGTTCGCTATGTAACAGACCGTAAAGGTACGAATTATTATCTTGATTTTACACCAGACCCGATAATCGAGCAGGGACCGAAACACGGTACGGTCGCATGGTATAAGAAGCAGAAGTTCGGTTGATTATATCCTTCTAGCATAACCATACATTTTCTACCCTTATCTCTCAACAAAGCTCCTGCAGCAATCAGATAAAAACCGATCGTAACTATCTTTTCCCAGCCCCTGCAAAAATGCAGGAGCTGTTTTATATGCAGATGGTAAGAAGAGTAAAACAAACTTCCGTCCCGGCCTTTCCGTGCCAGTCATATATCTCACTTTATTATTCCGGGCATGTCCAGGAATTGCCCTTCATCATGCTCCAAAAAACCTTATCCGCTATCCCCTGCATGCATGTCTCAGAAACAGTATCCGGTGTAAAGATAAAAACTGATGGCAGCCCTGCTTTTCGGATATGTCCTGCGCCGTATTAAGCGAGATATCGCTATCTTGTTCCAGCCTATGCAGCTTACCGATACTTTTTGAAAAAAAGAAAAGCCCTGATTTCTCAAGACTTTTTCAATGGTGGCTCCGATGTGATTCGAACACATGACACTCCGGGTATGAACCGAATGCTCTAGCCAACTGAGCTACGGAGCCATTAAGTGGTTGCGGGGGAGGGACTTGAACCCTCGACCTCCGGGTTATGAGCCCGACGAGCTACCGAACTGCTCTACCCCGCGACGTCGCGCTCAACAGCGCATGAAGTATAATACTGCAGAGTCGCCAATTTGTCAACACCTAATTTCAAAAAATATCGACATTTTCCTGATAATGATGTATACTGTTGTCGTAAGTGAAAGGAGGCTTTCCTTAATGAAAACGACTCTTGTCATCATGGCCGCAGGCCTTGGCAGCCGCTACGGCGGCAACAAGCAGACTGAAGGTATCGGTCCGAATCATGAAATGCTCATGGAGTACTCCATTTTTGATGCCGTGCGCGCAGGCTTCTCCAAATTCGTATTTGTGATCAAGCCTGACATGCAGCCCCTGATCGAGGCGCTCTGCGGCGAACTGGTCGCTGACTGCAAGGACGAGAACGGCGATCCCGTAGAAGTCTGCTACGCAATCCAGGACTTCACCAGCATTCCCGGTTTCTATTCCATCCCTGCTGACCGCGTAAAGCCCTTCGGCACGGTCCATGCTGTGCTCTGCGCTGAGAAGTATGTCAACGAGCCCTTTGCCATCGTGAACGCCGACGACTATTATGGTGTTGATGGTTTCGCGTCCATGAACGAATGCCTGAAGACCTTGAAGGAAGGCGAAGCGGCCATGGTCGGATATTACCTCAAGAACACCGTCAGCGAGAACGGTACCGTGACCCGCGGCGTGTGCTCGCATGAAGGCGGCTTCCTGACCAAGGTCACCGAGACCTTCAAGATCCGTCCCTTTGCCGATGGCACGATCCGTGATACCGCTACCAACGAAGAAGGCGTCGTCCTGGATCCCGACTCACTCGTCTCCATGAATTTCTGGGGATGCCTGCCCTCGATCTTCGGACCCATGAAGGCCTATTTTGATGCTTTCCTTCGCAACCTGAAACCCGAAGATATCAAAGCTGAATGCCTGCTGCCTATCATGGTAGATGACATGATGCGCGAAGGCTCCCTGCGTGTCCGCGTGCTTTCTACAAAGGCCACGTGGTTCGGTATCACCTATCCGCAGGACAAGCCGTATGTCCAGGTAGAGCTCAAGAAGCTCCATGACAATGGGGTCTATCCCCCGACGCTGCATTGACCGTGCGCATCTGCGGAATCATTGCAGAATACGATCCGTTCCATAACGGGCATCTCTGGCAGCTGGAACAGGCCAGACTGAAATCGCAGGTTGATCAAATCGTCTGTGTCATCAGTACCTGTTTCACGCAGCGCGGGATGCCCGCGCTTTTTTCTCCGCAGCTACGAGCCGAGGCCGCGCTCCGTGCCGGTGCAGATCTCGTACTGGGGCTTCCTGTCTCCTATTCCGTATGCACTGCGGACCGCTTTGCACTGGGCGGCGTACATATTCTCAAAAAGCTTGGTGCCAACGCACTGAGCTTTGGTGTCGAGCCTGAAGGCATGGACGTATTCGAGCGCGCTGCCGCTGTCCTGTCTGCACCGGACGAAGATTTCCGCAGTCATCTTGCCGGGCACCTGCAGCAGGGGCTACCATTCCCACTCGCGCAGGGGCTTGCGCTTTCGGAGATCCTCGGCGTCTCTCCCGATATCCTCGCACTGCCCAATACCGCACTGTCCATTAGCTACTGTAAAGCAAACATCCAGCTGAACGCCGGCCTTGAGATGTTCCCAGTTCCGCGCAGCGGAAGTTATCATGATGATAACTTGCCCGAGAACGGCCTTTCCCCTTCCGCGACCGCCGTGCGCAATGCTGTCCTGCAGGGCAATATGCCGGCCGTTCAGAAGACCGTTCCCGCGTTCTCTGCCGCGCTGATCGAAAAAGCGGTGCAGAGCAATAACCTGCACCTGCCTGAAGCGCTCACACCGCTCCTGCGCTGGAAACTGCGCACGACAGCGCCGAATGATATTGCCGCGCTCCCCGACCTTTCTGAAGGCCTGGAAAACCGCTTTTCAGCTGCCGCGGACTGTGGCACGCGTGACGAGATGGTACTGGCCATCAAGAGCAAACGCTATCCGTATTCACGCATCAACCGTCTGCTGACACACCTGCTGCTGGGAACCGACGCCTCCAAACTGAGCGCGCTTCCCGAGCATGCGCATATCCTGGCATTCCGCAATAACGCCAGCTGTATCCTGAAGACCGCAAAGGATAACGGCTTCCCGCTTTATCCGCATATTCCGCCAAAGCCCTCCACGTATGAGCTTTCTCTCGATGCTCATGCGGATGACCTGTGGCACCTGGGCGCGAATGAATCCTTCGGCGCCGCATACCGCACGCATCCTTTTATTCTGAAATAACATTCTGAAGAAGTTATCATATATACAAGTTTCATCGGTATAACCCCATAACACAGTTCTGATTCAAGGACACAAACATTTCATTATTCCGCATATTCCCAGATACTTTCCATTTTTGCAAACAGCATCAGGCATACTAAATGATCCGGATCCGTCTCATAATCATCTGAAAGGATCTCTTTCATGCGCTATCTTGCTTTTATCAGCTACAGGCACCGGGACAAAGACCGACAGATATCGGCCCTTCTCCGCAAGGGTCTGGAAAACCACCGGCTTCCTTCGGGCTGCCCGCTGGACAGGAAGCGCAAGGTTTTCCGCGATACAGATGAATTGCCTACAAGCAGTGACCTCGGTGCAGATATTGAGAACGCGCTGAAAGACAGTGAATGGCTGATCGCCCTATGCTCTGAAGAATACATACAGTCAAAATGGTGCCAGCGTGAAATCGAGGACTGGGTATCTTCAGGCCGCAAGGAAAGGATCCTTCCGGTCCTGATTTCAGGCACTCCAGAGACTGCGATCCCTGAAAGCATCCGTGATATAGAACCAGCCGGTGATCTCAGAAGCCTTGAAGGCAAGGAACTCAGGCAAAAGACTGATGCGCTGATTAATGCGCTCCTGTCTCGCATGTCCCGAACGGAAGCCAACGCGATTGCCGCTGCGGAACGCCATTTCCGTCTTGCGCGTGCCGTCAGCGTCTTTGCTGTCCTGGCAGCGGCCGTCTTTGGCTTCAGCCTCTATACGGTCAATACAGCTAACCTGATCGCTAAGAATAATGATAACATCCGTGAAGCTACCGAAGTCGCCATTCAGGAAAAGGATCAGGCACTGATTGAACGCAATAACGCGCTCCTGAAGAAAGCCGAATACTATGCCGGCCAGGCCTGGAACGCGATCAATGACGACAGGCCTATGGAGGCCGTACGGCTTGCGATTGAAGCGCTTCCGGAAGATCCAGAAAACGGTGAACCAGTTTCAGAGAGCGCCGTCAATGCCCTGCGCGTCGCGCTGTATCTGCCGGGGCGCACACGGGACGACTATGTCCTGATCCACTCCATCATACCGGAAGATACGATCACAGGATTTTTGCCGGTGAATATAGGCCTCAGCAGCAAGAATGAAAGCGTGGACAAGCTGATCCTGTCAACAGGCAGCGATGCTCTATACGAGCTCACACTTTCTACCGGGGGTATAACAGACTATAACAGCCAGCTGCTTCAGCAAGCCCGTGAAATGGGTTTCAGTCAGGTACAGGACATAACCAACAATGGTCGTGATACGATCTTTTACGGGCGTGAGAACCAGATGTTCAATACCCGTTACGGTACCGTAAGCTATACGCTGAACGGTGAGCCATTTTATGCAGATCATCTGGTTCAGAGCTCCAACGGCGGATACATCCTGGCATGGCTTGAAGACCCGCTTCCCGGTCAGGGACAGCACGCCGCTGTGTTCTGCCTGCCTGATCTGAAAAACAACGTTCCTGCTGACGGTGCGGAGGCCCTGGCAGAGATTCCCATGGCACATGGAATCCGCACGGCAGTCTTCCCTCACTGGGGAACAAGCGTTGCCGTGCTTGACAATGGAGGCACACTGCGCCTATATGATATGAATACAGGCCGTCTGAAACGTGAGATTATTGGAAATTATATATTTGCTGCCGAACTTTCAAACTCTTCTTCCGCTTTATACGCAGCCGATACGGAAGGTAACGGATACCTGATCGACCTGATCACAGGTGACGATATATACAGCCTCGAATCCCCCGAAAAGATCCGGGAGATCTGGTACTGCGAAAAGAAAAGCTGCCTGCTGGCCTGCTGCGATGACGGCATCCGGCTGTATAATGCGCCGGACGGAAAACTGCTGAAGGAAGTCCTTATGCCCGAATCCCCGCTGTCAGCCATCTGGGGCGGTTATGATCCATATATGTTTCTGCACGAGGGCAACCAGATCGCGCTGCTCTTCGAAAGCCAGATCGATATCGACGCGCTGAAAAAGGACAGTGAAGCACTGCTCGCCGGTGCAAAGGCATTCAATCCTATTGGTCAGGAAACACGCATGAGGACAGCCTTCTTCTCACCTGACGGTATGTACCTCTTCCTGCAGTCCAACACAGGTGATCTATCAAAATGGGATATCTCCACCGGTGAGATGCTCTGGTTCAAGGAAGCGAACTGGTCATATGCACCTTCCAACATGCCATCTAGCTATTTCAGTGCCGACGGTACGTTTATATGGCGCGGAAGCAAAAACGGCACAGGCTATGAGCGCATCGACCCCGAGAACGGTGAAATAATATATTCCAACCGTGTAGTATCCATGACCACGCTCGGAGAGCTTCTCGAAAGTCCCGATCATACTATTGCGCTGCATGTCAAGTCAAGCGGTGACACATGCGCTTTTTATACCGCGACAGGCGAGGTCCTGTGGAATGCTGAAGACCTCTGTGACAACTGTTTCTTCTCAGATGACAGCAGCGAGATCTATTTCATCAAACACACCCAGAATAAGAACTCGGATGACGCGCGCACTGTCTTTTACCGTATTGATGCAGCTACCGGTGAAAGGCTCGAGGAACGCGTGCTCATGTCAGGAAGCTATGCGTATTTCAATGATGAGTTTGACAGAGGTTCAAGGAAATTTGTGCTTCTCAACGATGATGTCAGGAGAGCATGGGTCATCACGCTGCCTGATACGAATATTATGGAGTATACGCTTCCGGACTCCATTTTTGAAGACAAGTCATCTTCTTTGGTCGGCATATCTTACGATGGCAAGCCTTATATACGGTGGAGCAGTTCAAACTATGTTAACTACCTGATGGAACTGAAAGAAGATGGCACGACAGGCCCCGCTATTCTGAAAGACAGCCCGGAGGGCTACAGCTTGAGCGTGAATGCTTCCGCACATTTCATCTATCACGGCGAGGAAGCGCAGTTGGTCTCCGTCAAAACAGCGGAAGGATGGACAAATCGCATCGAACGCATTTCGGATGGCGAATGCCTGCTTGAACTGAGAGAGGGTGAGAGCTTCAGCTTCACGCTGTCCCCTGATCAGCAGAGTCTCTGCGTGTACTACTCCTCGCGGCCGCCGGTCCTGATGCCTCTAACTGATGCAGGGACGCTCATAGAGCAGGCAACAGCACTTTTAGGGGGTGATCAAAAATGATCTGTCACGATCATATCACCATCCTCTTCCCGCATGACCCGGAATCAGAACACATAGCAGCGCGCCTTGAAGGGGAACTTACCAGCTACCGCGTCCCGAGCGATGTAGCAAAGCGCATCGGGAAGCGCAGCATAAATGAGATCACCGATCCATGGCTCATCGTCATATGCACTCCAGAAACGCCTTCAGACCCGGAAATCAACCGGGAGATCGACCGGTTTATCGAGCAGGGCTTTTATTCGAATATCCTGACACTGCTTACTTCCGACAAACCTGAGCAGAGTTTCCCGTGCCAGCTGCTCACAGAGACTATGCCGGATGGTACAGTGAGGGTTCATGAGCCTCTTGCTGCCAACATTTATGCTG
>JAFYDF010000110.1 GCA_017544935.1 Clostridia bacterium | reverse complement strand
GCCAGCGGCCGCATCCAGCCTGCGACCATGTTCTTCCGTATCGGGAATGTGGACCTTGCCAAGGTTGACGCGGACATCGAAGCCAACCGCGATAACTTCTACCGCAAGAACGGCGTCAATTACCGCAGTTTCCACTGGCGCGTGTCCGAAGCGCGCGAGAACGGCGACTGGGATCTGCAGCGCGTATCCATCGGCATGTTCCGCGGTGTGCGCGAGGATGAATGGAACATCAACACGTCCCGCATCATGGGTGTTGACGGCACCGATCCCGACAGTGTGACTCAGGCCGAGATCACCGGCCGCAAGCAGGTGCAGGAGATCTTCCGCTTCCTCAAAAAGTATGTTCCCGGCTGTGAGAACGCCATTCTGGAGAGCACTCCCGCGCACGTCGGTATCCGCGAGACCCGCCATATCAAAGGCGAGTATGTCCTGAACACGGATGACGTGCTGCAGGGGAACGTTCCGGATGACAGCATCCTGCTCGCTGCGAACTCCATTGATGTCCACGGCCGTTACGGACCCATGAGCAATGAATACGTTACTGTGGAAAACGGTGAGTATTACGGTGTGCCCTATCGCTGCCTTGTGCCGCTGAATGTGGAAAACCTGCTGGTGGCCGGACGCTGCGTCTCCGCAACCTCCGAGGCGGCGGGCGCCATCCGTGTAATGCCGCCCTGCATGGCGCTCGGACAAGCCGCAGGCACTGCCGCAGCACTCGCTCTCAAGAATGATGTATCCGTCCGCAATCTGGATACGGCGCTGCTGAAGGAAACGCTCAAAAAGCAGAATGCGTATCTGTAATCTTCAATCACTTCTTTCGGAGCAAAAAGATATGACAGACCGGTTTGTGATCGGAATCGACTATGGCACACTCTCTGCCCGTGCGGTCGTCTGCCGCACGTCGGACGGAGCCGTCATGGGAGAGGCAGAGTCCGTCTACCCCCATGCCATTCTGTATGATCATCTTCCCGATGGCACACCTCTGCCGCCAGAATGGGCACTGCAGCATCCGCAGGATTATCTGGATGCGCTGTATACGAGCGTACCTGCCGCGATGAAGCAGAGCGGTGTACCCAGGGACAGCGTGATCGGCATCGCCGTCGACTTCACCGGCAGCACGCCCATGCCGCTGGCATCGGATGGGCAGCCGTTATGCTTCCATGCCGAATATGCGGGACGTCCGCACGCCTATGTCAAGCTCTGGAAGCATCATTCCGCTGTCCGCGAAGCGGAAGAGCTGAATGAGCTTGCCCGCCGCTACGCACCGGAGCTTCTGGCCAGTATGGGCGGCCGCATCTCTACGGAGGTATTTTTTGCCAAGCTCATTCAGGTCATGCACGAGGATCCGGAACTCTTCTGTGCAATAGATCAGTGGATGGAAGCCGGTGACTGGGTCACCCAGCAGCTGACCGGAGAAAGCACGCGTTCAATGGCGGCAGCTATCAACAAAGGCTTCTACCGCATAGGGATCGGTTATCCCGCTTTCATTGAGGAGACATACCCCGAGCTGCGCGGCATGCGCAATACCATTCTCCGCGGCGAGCTTTGCCCAATCGCGAGCGTCGCCGGGCACCTGACCGCACAGATGGCAGAACGTCTCGGACTGCCTGCGGGTATTGTTGTCCCGCCCATGCATCTGGATGCGCACGCCGCAGTTCCCGCACTGGGCGTGACCGGTCCGGGACATGCGCTCTATACGCTGGGCACATCTACCGGGTTCATGCTCGTACAGCCTGATTTTCATGCTGTCGAAGGCGCCTGCAGCATAACATACTCGGGCATGCTGCCGGATTGCTATGGCTATGCAAACGGACAGGCTTCCGCAGGCGACCAGCTGGCATGGTTTGTTGATCACTGTGTGCCTGCCTCTGTCAGTGATGAAGCCGCGCGCCGCGGAATGAGCCTGCATCAGCTTCTTACTGAACACGCTGCCGCGCTCGCGCCGGGGCAGAGCGGGCTCATCGCGCTTGACTGGTGGAACGGAAACCGCTCCGTTCTCCAGAACACCGGCCTTTCAGGGCTTATGGTAGGCATGACGCTGCAGACACAGCCGCATGAGATGTACCGTGCACTGCTCGAGAGCATCGCATTTGGCGTACGTCGTATTATCGAAGCGCATTCTGCCGCAGGCATCGAGATGGACACCGTGCATCTGGCAGGCGGGATCTCCTATAAAAACCCGCTGCTCGTTCAGATGGTCAGCGATGTGACCGGTAAGCGTCTGTTAGGCAGCAAACGTGTTTCCGCTCCGGCTGTAGGTGCCGCGATTCTGGCGGCAGTCGCCGCAGGCGCTTATAAAACGATTGCTGAAGCTGCCGCACACATGAACTGCCTGAGCGGTCAGGAGTATCATCCGAATGCTGCGGCATCCGCTGTCTATGATCAGCTCTACGCCGAGTATGTGCGGCTGCATGATTATTTCGGCCGCGGGGAAAATGATGTCATGCTGCGTCTGCGCCGTCTGGCAGCAGAACAGTCCGGGAAAGGATAACCCATGCTCCTCCATCTGCAGAATGAATTCGGGCCGAAAGCCCGGCAATATGTGCGTCCTGAACTTCCGCAGGGGCTGGACCCCGCTCAGGACAGTTTTGCGGTCGTCTTCTGGCTGCGCGTACCCTGCGGCGGCGGAATGCGCTGGGCGACCAAGGATGAACGTCTGGAACCGGGATTCGGCATCGATATGCGCTGTACGAAGCAGGGCGGCGTGCTTGTCGCTAACCGCAGCGCAGCCGGCAGTGATCCCGGCTTCACGGTCCTGATGCTCCCGCATTCCGCATATCTCACACTCGGGTTTGTCGACGAGGACGGAAACGCGCATACATGCAGCGGGATCCGTCTTCCCGCCGATACACGCTGGCATCATATCGCGCTTCTGATCGACCGGCATGATGCGCTCCGCCTGTATGTGGATGCGGTACCTGCCGCGCAGCTCGATCTTGCGGCATATGCCTGGCAGCGGCTTGGACAGGCAGACCTGAATATAGGCGCAGACACCCTCAACCAGTATGGTATCGGAGATGCTTATCTGGAAGAATTGTCCGTAACAGCCGAACTGCCTTCCATTGCAGAACTCCATGCTGCATTTGACAGTGGACGTCTGAATCATCTGCAGAAAGAAGCCGGCACGCGCCTTTCCTCGCTCGGTGCGGAGTATACACCCGGTATGCGCAGTCAGCTGAAGAAAGCGATCGATCTTTCCCTGAGGCAAACGGATAAGGCAGCAGCATATGAGGCGCTGTTCGCCGCATATAGCGAATTTCTGGATGCACCGCAGAAGGATGCGCTGCTGACAGTAACGCTGCTCGGGGACCCGCACATCAGCGCACCGAATGATATCTGCAGTCAGCGTGTTGAAACTCTGCTCATGGATACCGTCAGTTCCGGCATTACCCCCGACGCGCTGGTCAGCGTCGGTGACAATGCCAATGATTCCACGTATGAAATGGGCCATGAGGCATTCATCTGTTTCAGCGAACTGATGCAGAAGCACCTTCCGTCGGCACAGTTCATTGCCTGCCACGGCAATCACGATACCATGTATAATTCTTCGGTGGCCAATTACCGGGAAGGAACGCGTGCCTACCGGGAAGGCCTGCACTCCTTCCTGCGCGGGCCGCTTCTTCAGGCGAACGCACATGTGGATGAGGTTTTCCGTGAGGTAGCCGGCCAGTATCTGGCTCCGGGTGAAGAAGCCGGTCACAGTTTCGGCATTACCGTCAACGGCTATCATTTTCTTGTTCTGAATACCGACTATCTGCCACAGACAGGCAGCAGCAAGGAAAACTGGAACCTGTATGGCAATATTCTGGATCCGATCCGTCATGCACTGCATCTGCATAATGGTACGTTCACCTGGCTGCGCCATATGCTGGACCGCTACGAAAAAGACGGTAAGCCGTTCTTTGTCATATGTCATTTTCCATTCATAGATACCGTACCGCTGTCCTACTATCGGGAGATCAACATCGAGGACAACTCAATAGGTGCCCAGGATCCGCAGATCCGCGCACTGTTCAGCGAATATGAACACCTGGTATACATCTGTGGCCATCTGCATTCCGGGCTCGGCATGTCCGGTCCCGTACAGGTACTCAGCGCGCAGACAGGCCGCAGTTTCCCTGAGATCAATATTTCCGCCATGAAGGCAGCTGCCCGTGCTTATGCGCCCTGCCCCGCCGGATGGCAACTGTTCGTATATGATGATGAGATAGTGCTGCGTGCCCGCGATTACGGCGCGCATTGCTGGCTGCCCGAGTTTGACGCAGTCATTCCCCTCGCCAGAAAAGGAGATATATTATGAATCCGATGCTTCCCTGTCAGAATCATGAAGCCGATATCTGTGTCATTGGCGGCGGCCTGGCCGGACTGATCGCTGCTGTTTCCGCCGCACGTCACGGCGCACGTGTGCTGCTGATGCAGGACCGTCCCATGCTGGGCGGCAATGCAAGCAGTGAAGTCCGCATGTGGGTGCGCGGCGCCGCAGGCAAGGAGAACCGTGAGACAGGTATCCTGCAGGAGATGGAACTGGAAAACATCTATCGCAATCCCACAATGAACTACTCGCTGTGGGACAGCGTAATGCTGCAGACAGTACTGAATGAGAAGAATATCACCCTGCTCCTCAACTGCTCCTGTCTCGATTGCGAGATGAAAAACGGACGCATCGTTTCAGTTACCGGGTGGCAGCTGAACACCTATTCTTTTCACTGTGTGCATGCAGGCACATTTATCGACTGTTCCGGAGACAGTGTGCTTGCTCCGATCAGTGGAGCAGCATACCGCGTAGGGCGGGAAGATAAAGCAGAGTTTGACGAGTATGGTGCGCCTGAAACCGCCGACCGCAAAACAATGGGCAACAGCTGTCTGATCCAGGCACGCGAGACCGATCATCCATGCCCCTTCACGCCCCCGGAATGGGCCTATGTCTATCCGGACGATGCCAGCATGTACAATAAGGACCATGACTTCACCAAAACCTTTACAAACTTCTGGTGGATGGAGCTGGGTGGTGATCAGGATACTATCGCAGATACCCAGGATCTGAACATGGAACTGCTACGTGTTGCCTTCGGTGTATGGGATCATATCAAGAACCATGGCGATCATGGTGAAGAAAACTGGGAGCTCGAGTGGGTGGGATTCCTGCCGGGCAAGCGTGAAAGCCGTCGGTATGAAGGTGACTTTATTCTCAGCCAGCGCGATCTGGAAGAAGGGCACAGTTTCCCTGATACGGTTGCCTTTGGCGGATGGACGATGGATAACCACAATCCGCTCGGCCTGAAATTCGACGGTTACTCATCCGTTCATATCAAGCCGCAAGTACCCTACGCGATTCCCTACCGCTGTCTTTATTCCAGAAATGTCAGCAACCTGATGTTTGCAGGACGCAATATCAGTGCAACGCACATGGCGCTGAGCTCCACGCGTGTAATGGCAACCTGCTCCGTCATAGGCCAGGCAGCCGGTACCGCGGCTGCGCTGTGCGCTCAGTACAAATGTCTTCCCCGGGATATCTATCAGTCGCATATACCTGAGCTACAGGCATTGCTTCTGGATGATGGCTGTCTGCTGCCCGGTCTCACACGGCCGCCGCGCGGTGTGTTCAGCACTTCTTTCAGTGAAGCGGAGAACGCCGTGCTCCGGAACGGCTGGGAGCGCCCGCACGGTGATGATCCGAACCGCATTCTGATGCCGGAGGACAGCGGATGGACACTGACGCCTGCTGCGCCGTCAGAGGGGCAATGCCTGCGTCTGGCGCTCGATCCCGATTTTTCCCGTGAGAGCATCTCCCCGCGCAAAAAAAGCCAGACGTTTGCGCAGCGCGCGCATATCTATCTGGATGAACCACCGCTGAAAATGCCTGCCCCTCTTTTAAAGGAAGCGGAGATCGTTTTCACGCTTTCGGATGGCACGCAGAGCATTCTGAAGATAGAGAACAACCGTCAGGCACTGCTGCGGCTGCCGGCACCCCAGAGTACAGCACAAATCGCTGTACGCAGTGTACGCTCCTGGGGCGGAGAAGGCGTCGGGCTCTTCGCCTGTGACCTCTGTTGATTGCAGTTTAAAAAGCGGCGTTCTTCCCAAAGCTTTCGGGAAGGGCGCCGCTTTTGGCTGTCATGAGTCAGAAATCGTCAGTCACGATTGTACCCGCTCAGGAATTTCTTCTTGAACTCCGGTCCGCATGAGTACCCTGCATCATACATCGCTTCTACCGCACAGCCGTATACCGGCGGCGCATCGGAGTCGACCAATGTCACTTGCGGCGGCACATGCGCGCGCAGTGCCTGCACATATTCGGGATAATGATGGAAGACTCCTCCGTTCAGGATCAGCTGGTACGCACCGCCAAAGCGGCGATACCCTGTCCATACCAATTCCGAGAGATCGGCAATGCATTCATCAAAGATTTTGCCTGCCGCACGGTCGCCTGCACGTCTCGCCTCAAACACAAGAAATGCCATGGATGCGATATACGGGCGTCCTCCCTGATAGATCTTTTCGTAATGTGAATTCATGCTTTCGCCGTAACGTTCTTCAAACAGCCTGCTCATAAGCGTAGGGCCGTCACGCCCGTCCTCGGCACGTGCAATGGCCAGCAGCGCTTTCTTTCCCAGCACAAAACCGCTCCCGCAGCTGTCTACCAGATATCCCCAGCCTCCGATATGTCCGTAGGCTTCCCCTTGACGGAAGCAGAGCGAAGAGCCTGTTCCGCAG
>JAFYDF010000011.1 GCA_017544935.1 Clostridia bacterium | reverse complement strand
GCCGCCCTGCACCAGTTCCAGATTGACGTTCACGCCGGTCGCTGGAACGAACTTGTTGTCGATCAGGTTCTTGGCCACCTGCACCTGGTCGCGGCCGCCCAGGATCCATACGCGCAGCGTCACGTCCTCCCTGCCCTCATATACATTGCCGAGGTTGGAGAAATCGCGGGTGAAGGACGCGGCAAAGGAATCGAGCGCATAGCCCATTTCCTGTGTAAAGGGCACGCTCGCGGAGGGTGTTTCGGTCTTTGTGCCCAGCAGATAGAAGCAGTCAAGCTCGAGCGGCTGGTCCTTGAGTTCCAGCATCCAGGTCGCCAGGGCACTGAGGTTCGACTTGAAGGTATCCAGGCGCTCCTTCATGGTCTCGGGCCGGTCCGCGATGTCATCCAGCTGGTACGCGACCGAGCGCAGGTAGGAGGCCTCGGAGTTGTCGCCGCCGGACAGGGACTCGATGTCATCTGCCAGCGCATAGAGCCCGTCTGCGGAAGAACGCAGCGTATCCACCATGCCGGGAACGGCGTTTTTCAGGTTGTAGTCCTGGAAGATGTCCGGAGAGGTGCCTGTGATCATGATGATCTGGCGGTAGAGCGTGTTCAGTCCCAGGAACATGTCCTGCAGCATCTTGATGTACTGCGCCATGACGCCGGTGGTCGCTTCCATGCGCAGGTAATGGGTCCCTGCGGTCAGGTAGATGCCGGTCGGGATGCGCAGCATCTGCCAGTTATTGTCGTATTCAAAATGGATGTCCGCCAGCTCCCGGTAGGGCAGCTCACCGTCAACGGTAAGCTTCCGGCTCGAGAAAAAGCCCTCCGAAAGGCTCTGGCGATAGCGGAAGGCCAGATCATAGAGGCCGTCCTCCGGCACCGTAATCTCCCATTCGATCCATAATCCGGCGTCCTCCCAGTTGTTGGCGCCGATGGTGTTGAGACGCAGGTTGACGGGGGAGGAGGGGGTGGTCGCCGCGCTGGACTTGTCATAGATCGGGGCGAGCGCGGGTGAAGAGGTCCGGTAGGTCAGCTCGGCTTCGTATTTGACCGTGCCTTCTGATGCGAGGCCTTCATATGGGGCGATGTATTCCTGATAGGACGGGACCAGCCGGGGCGGTATTAGCCGCACCTGCTCGATCACGATGCCCGCGCGTGCAAATTCCAGTGTCAAAGTGTGCGTGCCTGCCGGGAAACTGAACAGGAAGGGCTCGGCATACAGGCCGTCGCTGTCCTGAACGAGGATGACCTGGGCCTCTGTTACAAGCACTTGTTTCGGAACGATGTCGTCGCCCTGGTTCGTCCGGACGATGGGACCCGCGGAGCGCCATACCCGGCGCATTTTCAGCATCCCCGCTTCGGTGAAGGGCAGCTTCCCGTCGATCAGTACGGCATATTCCACATCATTGCGCTTGCCTTCCATGGAGCGGCAGGTGATCTCAAGCTCGTACGCGCAGTCTGTTTCGGCTGTGAAGGTGTAGGACACGCTGCCGGTCTCATCGATGCAGATCTCCCCGTTCTCCGTCAGCGCGTCGCCGGTGAGGACAGCGGTTTCGGCATCCAGCACGAAAAGCCCGTCGGTCACGGCGGACTGCTGCGCGGTATATTCATCATAGTCGGGGATCCCGGCATGCCCGGTCATCACGCCCCCGGCCAGTGCGAGTGCTGTGAGCAGACAAAACAGCATCCGCATGGACAACATCCGTCGCCTTTTCGGCATTCGTGCCAACCTCCGCTTGCAATTGTTGCATTTATGAAATAGTTTCATAAAGTGTATATAATGATTCCGTTCCCCAGAAACCGCAGTGATTTTTTATCCAATGGGCAGAGCGCGCGCTCTTTAAGATTGGTTAAAGTATAGCACCGGGAATGCTGTTTGTCAACAGCCGAGTTCAGCCGGTTGAAACACTTTCACTTGACGGAAAAGGGCTTCATTGGTATAATATTCCTCAGTTGAGAGGAGTGAACCTTCTTGCAGAAAAAGAGCATCTATGAGATCGCCAGGCAGACGGGCGTGTCCCCGACCACCGTCTCCCGCGTGCTGAACAATCATCCGAATGTATCTGCCGCGACCCGGCAGACCGTGCTCAAGGCGATCAACGGCGCGAACTACGTGCCCTCGATCTCCAAGAGCGCTTTTGAGAACATCGGCGTGTTCATCGGCACGTATGACACCGACCGGTACAGCGTGTCTCTTTCTCCCTATTGCTCGGAGGTCGTGAACGGATTGTCTTCCGTCTTCTGCAAGTACGGGTATTCGCTGTCCCTGTTCCCGGTCAATGCCGTTCCCCGCGACCGTGACGACTTCAAGATCTTCTGCTTCAGGCGGCATATAGGCGCGGCGGTGTTCATGAATGTATCCCTGCAGGACACGTTCATCACAGACTTCGCGGGCCTGCTCCCTATCGTGGTGATCGGGACCGAAATGGACAACGACAGGATCAAGTATGTCAAGTGCGACCACAACGCCGTGTCCGCCGAGGCCGTGGAACTGCTCTACCAGCAGGGGCACCGGAACCTGGCACTGCTGAACGTCGCCTTCAATATCCAGGACCATATGCAGCGCTATGAGGCCATAGAGGCGACGTGCCGGAGATTGGGCATGACGCTGCCAAAGGAAAACATTCTGATCCAGAGCACTTCCAATTACGAAGACCTTCCATATCTTCTGAAGAACATGATCCGCAGGGGTGTGACGGCACTGCTGTGCTTTGATAACCAGTTCTCCATGCGCATCCTGCACCTGCTGCGCACCATGGACATCCGCGTGCCGGAAGATGTGTCGCTGATCGGATACGACGACTATTCCTTTGCCCAGTTCTGCTCTCCGCCGCTGACCGCTATCCGGCAGCCGATCTTCAACCTTGGCGCCTACGCGGGACAGTATGTGATCAACGTGCTGCGGGACGAGAGCACACCCTGCAATCTGTCCCTTGAGCCCCAGCTGATCATCCGCCAGTCTGTCGGCCCGGTAAAGCAGGCATAACATGCCGCAATGTCTTCCGCTGGCAAGTGACATATATTAACACATACGAAAGCCCGTGCTTATCATCATCAGCACGGGCTTCTGACTATCTATAAAGAATCTGCTTCGGCTGACGGTCAACCCTGATCTACGTCAAACTGTATAAGTGCTGCTGAAAATGAAAATCCCGTTGGCATCGAGAATTTCCGCAGAAGTCAAGCGACTGTTAACATGAGCAATCATTTTTACTACAGCTAACTCCCTGTCGCTGACTTGAACATAGATTTTTATGCGGTTTATCCTGCATCTGCTGCGTGTGCAATCGTTTCTATCATGCTACGCATCAGCACTTCTTCATCTTGATTGGGAAGGAAAACGCATTTTGCACCAGCTATAACCCTATCCGCACCCATATGAATGCATTGTATGCCGTTTTTTTCATCAATTCCGCCATCTACCGATATGATGAAGTGGGCGTTCATGTGAGCACGGAGCGATGAAACCTGCTCAATTTTCGCAAGAACCGACGGTTGAAAGGACTGACCGGCAAAGCCAGGCTCCACCGCCATTAGCAGTACCTGATCAAGACGCGGAAGAAATGGGACAAGCAATTGAACATCGGTTTTGGGGGAAAGCGCCAGTCCGGCTTTTTTCCCGGCGGCGTGAATTGTGTCGATCAGATTGTCATTTGGTGCATTGCCTTCGATATGCCATGTGATTTCGTCTGCGCCACACTGGAGTGCTCGGTTGGCCGCCTCTTTGATGCGCAGTGTCATCAAATGCACGTCTAAGGATAAGACCGTTTCCTTGCGCAGGGCAGCAATCGCGTCAAAACTCAGCGCCAGATTGTCAACCGCATTGAAATCCATGATGTCGATATGCAGTGCCTGCGCCCCTGCCCTTTCCATCTGCCGCACTGCCCTTTCCAGTCGTAGTGGATCTGCGCATTGCAGCGAAGGGGCAACATCTGTCTTTCGCATAATTCTGTCATCCTTTCCGTGATGCGCATGCAGTCAGGGCTAGTAGTTGGGGAACAATCTGGTCAGCGGTCAGCCCATAAGCAGCCATCAGATCACCTGATTTTCCGGATTGTCCAAAGCAGTCGTTCACACCGATTTTCAGAAGGCGGATCGCTTCGCCGCAGAGAACGTCTGCCACGATATCTCCCAGACCGCCAATGATGCTGTGATCTTCCAATGGAGCGGCGCATCCGCATCGCGTGGCAGTTTCCATTATCAGTTCTCTGTCGACAGGCTTGAGCGAATATACATTGACCACCATTGCCGAAATGCCACTTTGTGCCAGAACGTCGGCGCACTGCAGGGCGGTACTAACCATTACTCCGCAGCTGTACAGGACAATGTCGTTCCCGTCACGCATAATCCTTGCTTTGCCGATGCTGAACGGCGCTTGTTGATAAACCGGCGTAGGGAAGCGCGATAAACGGATGTATACAGGCCCATTCATCTGTACCGCGGCAAGTACTGCTGCTTCGGTTTCGTAAGCGTCGCAAGGCGCAAGCACTGTCATTCCGGGCAGGACGCGCATGAGTGCAATATCCTCGATAGCCTGGTGGCTGCCACCGTCTTCGCCGATGGAAATGCCGGCATGTGAAAAAGCCAGCTTTACGTTCATGAGGGGATAGCATACCGCGTTACGGATCATTTCGTATGCACGCCCAGTGCCAAACATGGCAAACGTTGAGCAAAATGGGATCCATCCCGAGGATGACATTCCCGCGGCAACGCAAATCATGTTGCACTCAGCAATGCCCATATTGAAAAAACGTTGTGGAAACTGTTTGGCAAATATCGATGACATTGTAGCATGGGACAGGTCTGCGTCCAGTGCTACGACCCTGTCGTTTGTGCTTCCAAGTTTCGCCAGCGCTTCGCCGTATGCGATTCGTGTCGCTTTTTGCTCATGCATGGCTAATTCCCCCAAGCTCTTGGATTGCGCGCCGATATTCCTCTGCGTTGGGCGCTTTGCCGTGCCATTCGACGCTGTTTTCCATGAAGGAGACGCCTTTTCCTTTGACTGTATGCGCCAGTAGAAAACGAGGTCTACCAGGCATATTCTGTTGGTCAAGTGCAGCGCACACCTCCGCTAGATTGTTTCCATCATCGATTTCGTAGTAGTCCCAGCCAAATGCGGTGACTTTGGCCTTGATATCGCCCAGGGACATCACTTCGTCGTTCCTGCCGTCTATCTGCAGGCCGTTGTTATCTAAAACAAAGGTCAAATTGTCCAGCTGATAATGTGCGGCAGCCATGAGCGCCTCCCACACGATCCCTTCCTGCATTTCACCATCGCCAAGCAGCGCATAAACGTGTACGCCACTGCCTCGCAGCCGCTCACCCATAGCTACACCTACAGCGAAGGAGGCTCCTTGTCCGAGAGAGCCTGTTGAGGCATCGACGCCCGGTGTACGTTTTCGGTCCGGATGCCCCTGTAGGATGCCGTTCAGTTGACGAAAGCTCTTGTATTCATTGCTTGAAAAGTATCCACGGCGACATAGTGCGGCGTAATATGCAGGGGCGGCGTGCCCCTTGCTGAGAATGAAGCGATCTCTTTCTGCCCATGCGGGGCGGGCAGGGTCAATTTGCATGGCGTGAAAGTACAGGGCAGCAAGGATCTCCACACAAGACAGCGATCCACCCGGATGCCCGCATTGGGCACCGTACACCATATCCAGGATATCGCGGCGCATTTGCAGGCACAAACGCGCGTCCGCAAGAGTTGCTGTCATGGCATCCTCCGTCCAGCCTCAGCTTCAATGCTGCTGATTTGCTGAAGCCGAGCGGCATGAATCCCGCCACT
>JAFYDF010000109.1 GCA_017544935.1 Clostridia bacterium | reverse complement strand
TAGTCAACCTTATAGATGAAGTTTGGGAATCTGGGATGGGCAGAGCCTCTGGGTCTGTCGATTACGATTTCTGAATTGCTTACCAATTCATCTAACGCGTTCCAAAAATCCTCGTTATAGCCATCCATATTATCGCCTCCTAACAAATCCCGAGATTTATTTTAGTCATTATACCCTTGCTGACTGGCGTGGTCAATTACCTCATATTCAAAAGGGAAGGAGGCACTTCCTTACGAAGCGCCTCCCTCCGGCTCCTGCTTTTTGCTAAGGGCTTATTCTACATTGTTGACTGCTGCAAGCATTTCGCGAACAGTAGCGCTGATCTCTTCGCATGCGCTCTCGACTGGTACATCGCGGCGGAAGCTTTTGTCACGCGCTGCCAGTTCGATAGCACCGCGGCCAAGCGTCTTGGGGCTGACGATCACGCGAACGGGAACGCCCAGCAAATCAGCGTCAGAAAACATAACACCGGCGCTGACGGGACGGTCGTCATAGATAACCTCGATACCGGCCTGCTGCAGTGCGTCATACAGCTTATCTGCAGCTTCCTTGACTTCCGGCTTGTCAGCACGCATAGCGCACAGATGTACCTGCCAGGGCGCGATGGTGATAGGCCAGATGGGGCCGTAATCATCATGACGGACTTCACAGACGGAAGCGCACAGACGGCCGATGCCAATGCCATAGCAGCCCATGATCACGTCGGCAAAGCCGCCGTCTTTGGTCTGATACTGCAGACCCATGGAATGGCTGTACTTGGTGCCCAGCTGGAAGATATTGCCGACTTCAACACCGCGGCTGATTTGGATCTCGGGCTTTCCGCATACGGGGCAGATGGCGCCGGCATAGGTCTTGGCGACATCGCAGAAGCTCTCGATCTTCAGGTCGCGCTCGATGTTCAGGCCGGTATAGTGGCAGTCGACCTCGTTGGCTCCGCAGATCATGTTGTCGGTGCCGTCCAGGGATTTGTCAAACAGCACGCGTGCATCGCCGGCAAAGTTGATAGGGCCGATAAAGCCCTTGACGATGCCATGACCTTCCTCGACCTCGGCGGGATGGATCTCACAGCCGACAAAGTTGCGCAGCTTCGTCTCATTGACTTCCAGATCGCCGCGCAGGAACACGACAATGTACTTGTCCGTCAGGTTCTCCTGATAGACAACAGCCTTGACGGAGCGTTCGGGAACACTGCTTAGGAAGGTGCAGACTTCTTCGATCGTCTTCTGACCGGGGGTGGCGACCTTGGCCAGAGGAGCACTGCCGACTTTCTCGTTCTTAACGACACAGTCGGCGGCCTCCATATTGCTGCGGTAGCCGCAGGCAGGGCAGGTAACGATGGTGTCTTCACCGATATCGGTGAGCAACATAAACTCATGGCTGATGTTGCCGCCCATCATACCGCTGTCACTCTTAACGGCAACGACCTCAGGAACACCGCAGCGGGCGAAGATGCGCTCATACGCATGATAGCAACGGGCATAGTATTCTTCGAGGTCCGCCTGTGAGGTGTGGAAGGAGTAAGCATCCTTCATGGTGAACTCACGGACGCGGATCAGACCGCCGCGGGCGCGGGGCTCATCACGGAACTTGGTCTGGATCTGATAGATCATGAAGGGGAAGGCGCTTTCAGGCTTGGGTGTACCACGTACGAGCTGTACGCTGGCTTCTTCGTGGGTCATGCCAAGAACCATATCATTGCCGCCACGGTCCTTGAAACGTGCAAGCTCACTGCCGATGCTGTCATAGCGGCCGCTTTCACGCCACAGATCTGCGGGCATGACAACGGGGAAGAGAACTTCCTGGCCATCAACGGCATCCATTTCCTCACGGATGATGTTCTCGATCTTGCGCACGATACGGCGCGCAGGAGTATACAGAGAGTAAATGCCGTTAGCGACCTGCTTTATATAGCCGCCGCGGATCATATAAATCTGGCTGATGATCTGGCAATCTGCGGGCGTCTCACGGAAACGGTCACCCACCATGCTGGAAAGCTTCATAGCGCAACTTCCTCCGAAATTCAAAATATCGGAAGAATTATAGCACTTCATGCGGATGAATGCAATCAATAGCTTGACGAAAAGGGGCATTTGTGCAATAGTACAGAGGAAAAGAGGGAGGAATTGATATGAAGACTATGCTGGCACCGTCAATGATGTGCGCACCAATCGATAAACTGGCACTGGTGCTTGACACCTTTGAAAAATGTGGAATCGAATATCTGCATGTAGATGTGATGGATGGCGTGTTCGTACCTAACCTGATGCTTGGCACTGATTATGTAAAGCAGCTGCGCAAGCTGAGCAGGATCCCGCTCGATATCCACCTTATGATCACACAGCCAGAAAAGAAGATCAGCTGGTTCGCTCCGCAGCCTGGCGAATTTGTCAGCGTGCATTACGAAAGTACGCATGACTTCCGCGGCGCGCTGGAGGCCGTCAAGGCTTGTGGCGCTAAAGCGATGGCTGCGATCAATCCGCCTACTGCACCATATGTGCTGGAGCCGGTTATGGACCTGCTGGACGGTGTACTGGTCATGACGGTTAATCCGGGGTTTGCCGGCCAGAAGGCAGTGCCTCAGGCGATCACTAAAATCGCAGAGGTACGTGCTCTGCTGAAGGAGTATGGAAAAGATGACCTGCCTATCGAAGTGGACGGCAACTGTAGCTTTGAAAAAGCACCTGAGATGCGCAAGCAGGGCGCGAATATCATTGTCTGTGGTTCCTCAAGCGTGTTTGTAAAAGACAGGCCAATGGAAGAAGCCATCGCCGCTTTCCGCGAAGCAGTCGGCTGATTCAGAGTATAATTAATTATGTCCTCCTTGTGATCAAAACAGGGAGGACATTTTGAATGCGGATATATCATAACTTCGTCATGAGTGGGGGAATATGCTTCTCTATCCGTGTTTCGAGATATGCTTGCAGCAGAGAAAGGGGGGCGTTCTCGGACGGGAGCTCGCAGCGGATACCCTTTTCGCGTGCTTCACGAAGCCAGTTGAGCTCGGAAGACTGCAGTACCATACCGCGCATCAGCTGTCCGGCGCAATCTGAGCATAGTGCGCCGCCTTGTTCTATGTCGAATAGTGTGCCACCCTTTGGCTCCATTTCCTGACCGCAACTGACACAGTGGTTTAAACGCGGTCGGTAACCCATGGCGATGGCATAATGCAACAGAAAAACGCTGAGAATTGCGCGCGGTGGGTCATCATGGAAATTCAGCCGCTTAAGAGCATGTGCAAGCAACAGAAACGGGCGCTGGGCGTTATCATCCGGCTGAACAGTAGCCTCGCAGATGTTGGCCATATAAGCGGCACAGGCCAGTTTATCAATATCCAGACGCAGATTATAAAAACTTTCCTGCAGAAGGCATGAGGTAACTACTGCATGACCGTGTGCACCTACGA
The DNA here is from genome assembly GCA_017544935.1 of Clostridia bacterium. Classification (GTDB taxonomy): domain Bacteria; phylum Bacillota; class Clostridia; order Christensenellales; family Aristaeellaceae; genus SFMI01. The sequence continues at coordinate 15,564 of JAFYDF010000109.1, read as the reverse complement.
GCTCATAGTTGCCCATTGCGAATAGCTCGCTGCATGGCAGCAGAGGGGATTTGGGGCGCTTGCAGCCACGGGACAGTACATCTACGCGGCCACCTGGGGTCAGCAGGGTCAGCATGCGGTCATTTTCACGGTAGTCGGCACGTCTTATCACAATGCCTTCAACAGAAGTCGCGGCCATTATCTCAGCTCCCGGTTGATCGATAGTGCCGCATGGCGCGGCAGAAAACAGCATACATGACAGCAAAGGTTACCAGTCCGGCAGCTGGGGTCGTAATAGCTGCCCAGACAGGCCAGCCAAAGAGAGGCTTGCCCAAAATATAGGCTGCTGGAACGTGCATTACGAGCGCGAAGGGCGCGATTACGGTAAAGACAAAGCGCAGAGGACGCGGGAAAATGTCAATAGGATATTCACAGGCGCTCCGTCCACCGTAAGTCAGAGCATTTACCAGCTCGACTGATTTAACAGAATAAATACAGAAGACCGCCTCGATCATGAACAGTCCCAGGATCAGGAAGGTCCCACATAGTATCGATTCACCCAGCAACAGGACTTTCAGCAACGACCACTGAACGGCACTCCTTTGGCAGCCTATGACGAGTGCTGCGGTGCCCACTGCGATGCAGGAAATACGGCGCGGATCAATTGCGCTGCACAGGACCTGCGTCAGCACGCCGCGTGGACGTATCAGCAGCGTATCCAACTGTCCGGTGCGTACCATGCCCGGAAAAGCACCTGTCACACCGCGCCCGAAGCATTCAGTCAGGTAGAAGGTGACTGACATGATGCCGAAAAAGAAGAATAGGTCTCCAGGCATCCACTGATTCAGCTTGTCAAAACGGTCCACGATGAGGATGACCGCCATGAACTCGCCGCCTTCCATTACCAGCTGTGCAAGGGTCTGCATGATGAAGGAAGCGGGATACTGCAATTGGCTTTTCAGCAGCATGCGCATCGAATGCAAGTAAAGCTTGATCGTATTCATCGCTCATCCTCCCTGAACGACTAGACGCTTCTGGTTGGCACGCCAGAGCAGGAGGCCAAGAGCGATGAGAATGACCAGCCATACGGCCTGTAAGAAAATAATCTGTGAGGCCTGTGTCCATGCATACCGGCCGGTATACAGACGAATAGGCGAGTCGAGCAGCTGTGCATAGGGCAGAAGCGTGATCACGCGCTGCCAGCTGTCAGGAAACAGCGTCAGGGGCAGGACATTCCCCGAGAGCGTCATCATGAGCAGATTCATCAGTGCCTGCATACCACGTGCATCCAGCGTACGCATGGTAAAGCCCATTGTCAGATTTTCCAGAGCGCAGACGCACAGCAGGCCGGACATCAAGCTCAGAACTGCGCAGAGAAAAGCGGGGACTGATACAGGCGCCGAAATACCGTAGCCGCGCGGTAGCAGGCAGGCGAACACGAGCATTGGGGCTGCGCGAAGCAGACTGCCCAGGAGTTTCTGCGCCATGATGCGTGCATAGTAATATCCGTAAAGATGCAAAGGCCGACAAAGATCATAGGCGATGGCACCGGTACGAATCTTATCTGTCAGCTCGCTGTCACTGGACAGCAGCATCCGGAAAAAAGCCTGCTGCAGCCATACATAGGTCACGACAGAGTCAAGCGGCATCGTTTGCGGTTTGCCTGCATACAGCGCACGGTAGAGACAGATCAGTATGAGACCGAAAAAGATCTGGCAGATCACGCCGCCGATCACTGCACCGCGGTACTGCAGCTCCATCTTCCAACGCATGCGAAAAACCGAGAAATACGAACTCATAGGTCCATCTCCCGGTACATTTTTGCAATCAGATGATCAATAGACTGTGCCTGTGCTGTTAACTCCCGGATAGGACCTGCTGCCTGGAGCGAGGAGAGTAGTACGGAAGTAGGCACCTGCGCGGGCTCGTAGACGATGCGATATCCGTCTCCATCCTGTTCCAATGTGCACTGTTCGGGTAGAGAAGGAAGGGTAACGATCCCATCATAACGGACAAAAACGATCCGGCTGGTATCATATCTGGCAAGCAGATCGTTCAGTGCGCCATCGAACAGTTTTTTTCCATGTCCCAGGACCATTACACGGCTGCAAAGTGCGGCAATGTCCTCCATGTCATGAGTTGTCAGCAGTATAGTCGTACCGTTCTCTTTGTTTTCATGGCGCAGAAAATCACGCAGCGCGAGTTTACTGACAGCATCCAACCCGATGGTCGGTTCATCCAGAAAGAGCAGCTTAGGGTTGTGCAGAAGCGATCCGCACAGTTCGGCACGCATGCGCTGGCCCAGACTCAACTGCCGGAGAGGCGTGCGCAGAAGGCTTTCCAGCTGCAAGGCATCCGTGAGTTCTTCAAGACGCCTTGTGTACGAGGAGAGTGGTATGCGGTAGATGTCGCGCAGCAATGCGAAACTGTCGGCAATGGGCACATCCCACCACAGCTGGCTGCGCTGTCCGAATACGACACCGATATCACGCACATGCTGTTTGCGGTTCTCCCAGGGAACCAGGCCATTGACGCATGCAGTACCGGCACTGGGCGTCAGAATACCGCTCAGCAACTTGACTGTAGTGCTTTTTCCTGCACCATTCGGACCGATGTAGCCGACCAGTTCACCTTCTTCGACACGGAATGAAACGTTATCCAGAGCAGTGATCTGCTGCTTTTCACGCATCAGATGCCCTTTTTCACGCTTTTTCCGGACGGTGAAGATCTTGGTCAGGCCGTTCGCTTCGATATAGGCCATGGTCAGCTCCTCTCCCGGAGAATATCCTCATCTTCCTCGAGAATAACATACATTTCAGCTGCGTTTTCTTTGCGTACGACTTCGCGGACATCTGTGATCCGATAGCGCCCGATACGCGCACCGAAACGGATCTCCAATACGTCGCCTTCCTTTACTTCGGCGCCTGCTTTTGCGACTCGGCCGTTGATTGATACACGCCCTCCGTCACAGGCTTCTTTAGCTACGGTACGGCGCTTGATGATACGGGAAACCTTCAGGTATTTATCCAGACGCATGCTGTATCCTCCTCAGTGCACATCGCGGCGGAAATTGCCAAGTGTTTCGTTGACGCTGGACACACAGGCAAAGGTATCAGGGTATTCGCTGATGATATCTGTAAACCGGGTGATCTGATGCTTGTTGATCACACAGATCAGCATTGTCTTGTCCTGGTGACTGTATCCGCCCCTTGCTTGAATAATGGTTGCGCTGTGATGCAGTTCCTTTATTACTCGATCGATGATCTCGTCCGGGTGTGCTGTGATCATTTCAACCTTGAGCGCTTCCTTGCCGCCTTTGAGCACGTAATCGCTTACGCGTGTAGTCAGGAAACAGTAGATCACGCATAGAATGACCGGCTCAATTTTAAAATCATATACGAAATAGGAGACACCGGCTACGATCAGATTGATTACAAAAGAAATGTGGACCAATGAATAGGCGGGATGCTTCTGATGGATCATGGCGGAGACATAATCCATGCCGCCGGTACTGCCGCCGGCTTTAAGCGAGTAGGCATATATGAATCCGTTGATCGTTCCGGCAGCAACGGGGGCGAGAATCGCACTGCGTCCATCATCTGTATGATAGAGAAAACGAGATACATCTATGATATCGCGTTGCATGAGAAGCAGGGCCAGCGAGAAAACTATTACATTGACCGCGGTCTTAAGCACGAAATCCTTATCCACGCGTGTTGAGGCGATCAGCGCCAGCGGAATATTGATCAGCAGGGACATATAACCCAGACTGAAATGGAATACATACTGAATGATTGTGGCGATACCGTTGAGACCGGCAGGTGCGAATTGATTGGAAAGGATGAATACCTGATAATTGAGAGCCATTACTGCGGCTAATACGGCGATGATAAGATAATCCAGCGCAGGGTTGCGTTTTTTGATACGGGCGGGCATTGACAGGTTCCTCCTTGCGGATACAATGGCATGTTATTATATCCCCAAAGCGGGCAATCACGCAAGCATTCTTGCAGGAGCTGCGTTCTTTGCGTATAATAAACGCAGGAAGTGAGAACATGGAAACGCTGATCGAACTGTACGATGAGTCACCGCTGGAAAATGTACTGAGCACTGAAGTATTCAAACCTCGGCGCACGGTATTCGTGTGCCCGCCTGAAGTGGCTTCCAATCAGCAGCTGCAGGCAAAGCTGCGCGAGTATTTCCGCCATCGCGGACTGAAAACGGAATGCATCTTTTACGGGGCAAGCCTGCTTGACGCATCGGCGGTGGAACGCCGTCTGCGTGAGATCACGGAACGCTACGAGGACTGTGCTCTCGATATTGCGGGAGGTACGGACGCTGCACTCTTTGCCGGTGGAATGCTGTGCGCGGATACGAATATTCCTGTTTTTACCTATTCCCGCCGTCAGAACACCTTCTATGACATTCGCGGTGCCGCTTTCGCACAGGGTCTGCCCTGTCCGGTGCAGCTGAATGTGGAGGACTGCTTTCTGATGGCAGGCGGAAGCATGCGCAAGGGCAGAGTGGATAATAATGTGCTGGCATCCTATCTGCATATTATTGACCCATTCTTTGAACTATATCTGCGCTGGCGGCATGAGTGGCCGACGATTGTGACGTATATCCAGCGCGTGTCACAGAACACAGAACTGCATGTTTCTGGTGATTATATCGTTAAAGGTGAGCGCGGCAGCCGAATCAGCGCACCGGTACTGGCACTGGAAGAGATGGAAAAGATCGGACTGCTGATGGATGTGAGAGTTGAGGCGGGGGAGAGAGTCAGCTTTGACTTTGCAGACACACAGATCCGCACATGGCTGCGTGATGTAGGCAGCGTGCTGGAACTGTACATTTATAAAGCCTGCCTGGACTGCGGCGTTTTCCAGGATGTACGCCTCAGCGTCATCGTGGACTGGCAAGGCCGTGCTCCTGGTCCGGACAACGTATCAAATGAGCTTGATGTAATGGCTACCTGCGGTGTAAAGCCCATATTTATCAGCTGCAAGACCTGTGATGTGAAGACGGAAGCCCTTAACGAACTGGCAATCCTTCGTGACCGGTTTGGCGGTGAAAGAGCTCGTGCGGCTATCGTTACTGCGGAAAAGGGTGGGGGAAACATGCTCCACCGTGCCATGGAACTGGGTATTGATGTGATTGACCTGAATGACCTGCAGGAACGGGATACGGTCTTGAAATGTCTGAAAGGATATGCCGGCAAGAACTAAACGGCAATCCCGGCAGATCGTCAGTATACTGACTATAGAAAAGCATGGTTCAGGCATAGATTTCTGATGCGGTTCCGCTTATACAAACACCTGCGAGATCAAAATGATCCCGCAGGTGTTCTTTTGGTAAAAAGATTACTGGACAGAGAATGTTATATTTCCGGTACTCGTGGTGACCCTGCAGACCCCGGAAGCGGTCGTCTCAGGTACACGGACACGGCCTGTGCCAGTTCGTGTAACAAATGTCTTTTCGGAAAGTAGGGTCCCGCTGACACTTCCGGTATTTGTCTCAAGCTGCAGAGCGGAAGCATCACATTTATCCAGCTTTATGTCGCCTGTAGTCCGTTTGATGATCATTTCTCCTGTTGCGATCACATTGGTCAACGTGATATTTCCGGTGTTCCCTTCAGAACCAAAGCGTCCGCAGGCAATGTCAGACAATACGGCTTTTCCGGTGCTGACGATGATTACGATATCTCTGTCACAGGAGATGGAACGGGCTTCCACTTTACCTGTTGAAACGGATAGATTAAGTTCTCCTGTCCGCAGATCCGTCGTCCTGATATCACCGGTGCTGGTTACGATTTCAATGATGTTCGAGGCTGATGCGGAACAGATGACATCACCGGTGCCGGCGTTAATGCTGATGTCTCTAAACGTGAACCCATCCGGTATCGTAACATCTCCGGTGCTTTCTCTAATCAGAAGAGATGCGTATTTATTTTGGGGCAGATATACTGTTATTCTGGGCGAGCTGAAAGAGAGAGTGATTCTTTCATACCATTTTCTCATATCCTGCAATTCGATTGAGAGCGTGCTGTCCTGTACGGAAACAGAATGGCTGACCTTCGGCTGTTCACGGAGAATAACATGGCATTTTCCGTCTTCCGACGGCAGGATCCTGATAACGGCAGTATCCGAATGAATGGCAATATTGCTGAAGGAATCCTTTATGTCCAGGGTGTGTGTCTCATATCCGATGTCGCCGAGCGCGGCAATGCTCCAGCCGTGAGCAGCTATGACACTGCCGAAAACAAGAAGCCCGATAACGATGAGTGCAGCTGCAGCGAGCAGCCATAATCCTGTTGAGCGTTTCATTAAATTTTCTCCTTCCCAATGAAGAGAGTCTTAATCCCGAGGATGATTTTCTTCGTTAGTTTCCATCCACCTGCGGTTGCTGCCTTGGATGCGAAGAACAGCATGATGGCAAGCCCGGCGAGGATCAGTCCGCTGCCGAGCAGAATAAAGCCCTGCTGCCGTTCACCATGAATGATCAGCAGAATCCCGCCGAGCGCGCTGCCCAGGGAGGCTACAGCAAATGATATATCGACTGCCCACAGTGAGATGACAAGCGCCCAGAGGACAACGAACAGTGAGAAAACCAGGGCAGCTGCTGAAATCAGCAGCGGGAACCAGACTGGAAAGCCCAAGACCAGAAGAATGATCTCCCATGTCCGTATACGGCGCTTCGGTTTTATCTTTTCTTTGATCAGCCGGGTGAACGGTATCTCTGCAATGATCTCCGACACGACTTTTTCAATGGGACCGATATCGGAGATCGCTTCATCTTCGGAGAGGCCGTCATCGATCCTTTCATCGATCATTTCAGCGTAGAAATCCAGACGTTCAGCAATGTCATCCTCCGGCAGACCGATCAATTCTTCTTTCAGTCGGGACAGGAATTCCTGCTTATTCATGATGGCCCTCCTTGGTTATGAACTGGTAAAGAAGCACGACTTCCTTCCATTCATCCTTGAACTCTTCGATCCGCTTCAGCCCGGTGCCCGTAATATGATAGTACTTCCGGAGCCTGCCATCCTGTTCGATGCTTCGGACGGTCAGCTGATCGGCCGCTTCCAGACGTTTCAGAATGGTATAAAGCGTTGCTTCAGACAGCTCGATATACGGCTTCATATCTTTAATGATCTTATATCCGTAGGAGTCTTCATCCTTGATCGCAGCCAGCACGCATATGTCGAGCAGACCGCGCTTCATCTGAGCGTTCATGAAATACCTCCTTTTATGAAATACATCATATCACGAGGTATTATGCGTGTCAATATATAATACAAAAAAAGAGTGACTGATGAACAGTCACTCCTGGATTGATTTTTACTGGAAAACTTATACGGACAGATCCTCTACGTAGAGCTCGCGCACAGCGTTGGGATCTTCCTTAGGAGCAGCGGGAGCGGGATGATCGCGGTGCTCAAAGAACTTGGGCGCTACCTGCGGGAAGAGGGCATAGGAGAGCACATCTTCCTCACTCTTGGCGATACCCTTGGTCTTCTCACGATATTCATCCATCTCGGGCTTGATAAGGTCGGCGGGACGGCAGGTGATGAGCTCGGCGTCACCGATACACTTTTTGCGCACTTCCTCATTGACTTCGCCGGGCAGACGGCCGTATTCACCGCGCAGCAGGCCTTTGGATTCCTTGCTGACCATCTTATAGCGTTCGCCGCCCAGTACGTTCAGCACGGCCTGGGAGCCGACGATCTGGCTGGTGGGGGTGACCAGCGGCGGATATCCGAAGTCCTTGCGGACACGCGGTACCTCAGCCAGCACGTCATAGTACCGGTCTTCAGCGTTCGCCTGCTTAAGCTGGCTGATCAGGTTGGACAGCATGCCGCCGGGCACCTGATATACCAGTGTGTTGGCATCGGTGTTCAGAACCTTGGGATCCAGAGCACCGGTCTCTTTCAGACGGGCGGCAACCTTGCGGAAATGCTCACTCGCCTTGAGCAGTTTGTTCATGTCCAGGCCGGTGTCATACTCGGTGCCGCGGAAAGTGGCGACCATGGATTCGGTACACGGCTGGCTGGTACCATTGGCCAGCGGGGACAGAGCGGTATCGATGATGTCTACGCCTGCCTGGGCAGCCATCAGGTAGACCATGTCGCCGGTGCCGGTGGTATTATGCGTGTGCAGATGGATAGGCACCTTGATGTTGGCCTTGAGCTGCTTGACGAGCGAATAGGCGTCATAAGGCAGCAACAGGTTTGCCATGTCTTTGATGCAGATGGTATCTGCGCCCATCTCTTCGATTTCCTTCGCGACCTTGACGAAGTATTCTTCGTTATGCACGGGGCTGATGGTGTAGCTGATGCAGCCTTCCACCATGCCGCCGGCTTTCTTGACCGCCTTCATGGCGCGCTCGATGTTGCGAACATCATTCAGGGCATCAAAGATGCGGACTACGTCGATACCGTTTTCAACGGATTTCTGACAGAAGGCATCCACGACGTCATCTGCATAGTGCTTGTAGCCCAGCAGGTTCTGACCGCGCAGCAGCATCTGCAGCTTGGTATTGGGCATATGCTTACGCAGCGTGCGCAGGCGTTCCCAGGGATCCTCGTTGAGGAAGCGCATGCAGGAGTCGAAGGTAGCGCCGCCCCAGCATTCGAGCGACCAGTAGCCGATGCTGTCCAGGATCTCCAGAGCGGGCAGCATGTCTTCCAGCGTCATGCGGGTAGCAGCCTGAGACTGGTGCGCATCACGCAGGATTGTATCTGTAATGTGAATTTTCGGCATGATTGACCTCCCTTAAAATGCACCAAACAGCGCCAGCAGGACGCCGGCAGCGATGGCGGAACCGATCACGCCCGCAACGTTGGGGCCCATGGCATGCATCAGCAGGAAGTTTGCGGGATTAGCACGCTGGCCTTCCTTCTGACTGACACGGGCTGCCATCGGAACGGCGGATACACCGGCAGAACCGATGAGCGGGTTGATCTTTTCCTTGAGGAAAAGATTCATGAACTTGGCCAGCAATACGCCGCCTGCACTGCCGCAGCCGAACGCGAAGATGCCCATAGCCATGATCTTGATGGTTTCCCAGGATAGGAAGGTCTTGGCAGTCGCTGTAGCGCCGACGCACACGCCAAGGAAGATGGTGACGATGTTCATCAGTTCGTTCTTGACAGTCTTTTCAAGACGGTCGACTACGCCGCTTTCATGCATCAGATTGCCCAGCATCAGGCAGCCGACCAACGGAGCCGCTGAGGGAACGAGCAGTGCGACGAAAATGGTGACCACGAAGGGGAAGACGATCTTCTCAGTGCGGCTCACCTTGCGCAGCGGCTTCATGACGATCTTGCGCTCTTCTTCGGTGGTCAGTGCGCGCATGATAGGCGGCTGGATGACCGGGACAAGCGCCATATAGGAATATGCGGCAACTGCGATGGCGCCCAGCAGATGCGGAGCCAGCCGGATGGCAGTATAGATGGCTGTGGGGCCGTCTGCACCGCCGATAATGCCGATAGCGCCGGCTTCTGCAGAGGTAAAGCCAAGCAGACGCGCCAGAATGAACACGATGAAGATACCCAGCTGTGCCGCAGCACCCAGGAGCAGAGTCTTGGGGTTGGCCAGCAGCGGTTCAAAGTCTGTACCAGCACCAACGCCCATGAAGATCAGGCAGGGGTAGATGCCCAGCTTGACGCCCAGGTACAGATAGTCCAGCAAGCCCGCGTTTTCACTGAGCGCCTGCCAGTTGATATGACCGCCGGCGAACAGCTCTTCATGGAAAAGTGAAGCGCCGGGCAGATTGGTTAGCAGCATACCGAAAGAAATCGGCAGCAACAGCAACGGCTCGAATTTTTTGACGATTGCCAGATAAGACAGGAACAGGGCTATGGCAATCATCACCAGCATTTTCCAGTTCTCTCCGATCATGGAGAAACCGGTCTGCTGAAGGAAATTAATGATCGTTTCCATGCTTTTGCCTCCGCCTTACGCGAGAGTCACCAGCACGTCGCCGGACTGGACCGACTGCCCTTTGGTCACGTTCACCGCGCTGACAGTGCCATCCACAGGAGCCATGATCTCGTTCTCCATCTTCATAGCCTCGAGCATGACCAGCACATCGCCCTTCTTTACAGCCTGGCCGGGCTTGACATTGACAGTAAGAATAGTGCCTGGCATGGGAGCGTTAACACTCTGTCCGCCGGCAGGTGCGGCCTTGGGAGCAGGGGCAGCTTTGGGGGCGACGGCGGCTTCACCCTCCAGTACTTCCAGGGTGATATCATACTGGGTGCCGTTAACATTGACGCGGTACTTTTTCATGACTGTATCTTCCTTTCCTTAAACACGTTTAATGCTATGAATTCTGATTGCTTTGACATCTGTTCCAAGTTCTTCAGCCAGTGCCGCGGAAATGGCAGCAACGAGCTCTCCGCGGTTGGGGATCGCTTTCTGGGCAGCAGGCGCGGGGGCTGCTGCACGCTGCGTGTTTTCCTGGGGTACGGCTTTGCCAATCGCCTTCATGATCTTGCCCATAATCCAGATAAGGACAATAAGGCAGATGAGGCCGAGAAACACGATGCCCATTCCCATCACCACAACGAACCAGGTGGCGAGTTCCTTTTCACCGCCTGCCGATACGCCTTCCGCAAGAACGAGGGCGGGAGACAGCGTCAGCAGGGAGCAAAGCATGGCGGCTAATCTTTTCATGGTTTTCCTCCGTTAAGCCTTGGGACCAGCATCTACTACATCCTGAGGCATTTTGTCGTACTTCTTGAAGTTCTCACGGAACATCTCCGCCAGCTTCTTCGCGGCAGCTTCGTAGGCAGCCTTATCTTCCCAGGTGTTTGCGGGGATCATCAGTTCGGAAGGCACGCCCTCGCAGGTGGTGGGCACAGCCAGACCAAAGTAAGGATCAGTCACGAACTCGCTCTTCTCCAGCGTGCCGTTCAAGGCAGCAGTGACCATTGCGCGGGTATAGGCCAGCTTCATGCGCTTGCCGGTGCCGTTCCAGCCGGTGTTGACCAGGTATACATTGGCACCGCTCTTTTGAACCTTTTCTTCCAGCATCTTTGCGTATACAGAAGAATCCATGGGCATGAAAGGTTCGCCGAAGCAAGTGGAGAAGGTGGGTACGGGAGAGGTGATGCCGATCTCGGTGCCGGCCAGTTTGCTGGTGAAGCCGCTGACGAAGTAGTACATGGCCTGCTTGTTGTCCAGCTTGCTGATGGGCGGCAGTACGCCGAAGGCATCAGCGGTCAGGAAAATGACCGTCTTGGGGGTATCGCCTACGCCATCCAGACGGGCGTTATTGATGAAATCGATGGGGTAACCTACGCGGCTGTTTTCAGCCAGGGAAGCATCGTCAAAATCAAACTCACGGGTATCAGGATCCATGACTACGTTTTCGACCAGCGCGCCGAAACGGATGGCGTTGTAAATGTCAGGCTCTTTCTCCTTGGAGAGATTGATGCACTTGGCATAGCAGCCGCCCTCGAAGTTGAACACAGAGTCATCTGCCCAGCCGTGCTCATCGTCGCCGATCAGCTCGCGGTTGGGGTCGGCGGAAAGCGTGGTCTTGCCTGTTCCGGAAAGGCCGAAGAAGATGGCGGAATCGCCGTCCTTGCCGATGTTGGCAGAGCAGTGCATCGGGAAGACACCCATTTTGGGCAGGATGTAGTTCATGACGGAGAAGACGCTCTTCTTGATCTCGCCCGCATACTGGCTGCCGGCGATCACGACCAGCTTATCCTCGTAGTTCAGCAGGATCGCGGCTTCACTGCGGGTGCCGTCGCGCTCGGGAATGCACTTGAAGCCGGGAGCGGCAATAATGGTGTAGTCCTCTGCAAAAGAAGCCAGCTGCTCTTCGGTGGGACGGCGCAGAAGCTGATGAATGAACAGGTTCTGGCTGGCCAGCTCATTGATTACACGGAAGGCTTTGCAATACTTGGGATCAGCGCCTGCGAAACCGTCAAAGATATATACATCCTTGTTCTGCAGGTATGCAATAACCTTATTATAAATGCCGTAAAACGCTTCCTTGCTGATGGGACGGTTCACTTTGCCCCAGGCAATGTCGTCATGTACGGCAGGAGTATCTACGATAAATTTGTCGTTGGCGCTGCGGCCGGTATATTTGCCGGTCTTTACTACCAATGCACCGGAATTGCTGAGCGTGCCCTCACCGCGGCGCAGAGCTTCCTCTACCAGCTGAGCAGGTTGCAGGTTGCGGTAAACAGCCTTGGGGTTAATGATACCATACTTGTCGATCCCGAAGAGTTCCATAGGTCTGCCTCCTTTAATGGACGCCATCAGGGCATTGCCTCCTGTGCTTCCGTTCCATACCGCAGATCAGCGCGGCAGGACCGGCGGGGCGCAGCTCCGCTTGGCGTTGAGATAATGAGATGGAGAGCCAAATAATTGAAATCCAACTCTCACCAAATACATCTTAGACTGCCCGTGTTGAAAAGTAAAATTCCAAATAGGAATACACTTATATATTAATTCATATATATTACAATACTGTTAAAATGCATCGAAAATACGTTTATTTTTGCCTGAAAACGTATGAAACGGCTTTTTATGAGCTGATTATATTGCGTTTTCAGGATAAAACTATATGATATCCGGCAGCCCGGAAGTGTGAAACTGAAACTGATATTTAACACTCTGTAAGCATAATTGTGCCTGGCTGCCCTGCATCGTCCGGTACAGGACAACGGGAATTGACAAGGCGTTTCTTCTTTGTGTATTATAGGGACAAATCCATGATGCCGCCGGGCGGCAGCAACAGGAGGAATAACTGTGAACATTGTTGTTATTGACGGACAGAGCGGACGGCTTGGCGCACAGTTGATCGAAGGCTTGCTGCAGGCTGGCATTCCTGCTGAAAATACAGTCACAGCTATCGGTACCAATGCCGCTGCTACGGCTGCCATGCTGAAGGCCGGAGCTGCATTTGCAGCTACCGGTGAAAATCCCATACTTGTCGCATGCAGGAATGCTGACGTGATCGCCGGCCCTGTTGGACTGGTCATTGCGGACGCCATGCTGGGCGAGATCACGCCTGCGATGGCTACTGCTATCGGTCAGAGCCGGGCTGCGAAAGTGCTCCTGCCTGTCAACCGCTGTGCCAACTTTATCATTGGTATTGCTGACATGCCCCGCAGCCGCCTTGTGGATGAAGCTGTTGCACGCATCGTTCAGCTTTGCAAACAGGAAAACTGATGTCAGACAGATCATACAGAAGGCTTTCAGCACTGCTTCGGTCAGCATGCAAATTATGATGGACAACCACAAAGAAGACGGGCTTCACCATTAAAATGAAGCTCGTCTTTTCCTTTTCGAATTGCGGGATGATTATCGTGATCTTAATCCTTACTCTGTCCGCAAGGCAGCTACGGGGTCTTTGCGCGCGGCCATGCAGGAGGGGATAAGGCCGGCAATCACGGTCAGCACAACACTGATGATCACCAGGATGACCGCGCCTTTTGTCGGAAGCACTGCCGCGATATCGATGCCGGTAAGACCCTGTATGATATGATTGATCGGGAAGTTAAGAAGCCACGTTACAAGAATGCCCAGGATACCGGCGACAAGGCCGATGATGAGCGTTTCCGCTGTAAATACACGGGTAATATCGCGCTTGGACGCGCCCATGGCACGCAGAATACCGATCTCTTTGGTACGCTCAAGAACGCTGATGTATGTGATGATACCGATCATGATCGAGGATACGACCAGAGAGATGGCTACGAATGCGATCAGTACATAGCTCACTGCGTTGATGATATCCGTCACGGAAGACATCAGCAGTCCGACATAGTCGGTATAGTGAATAACATTCTCTTCATCTGCTGCTGCGTTATATTCATTGATCAGGCTGGTGATCGCGGTTTTTGCCTCAAAGCTCTTGGGATAGATCGCGATCGAGGACGGCGCATCAATGTCACTGATCCCCAATGTGGAAAGATTCTGCTGAAGTGAACCGCCCATGTTCTGGGGGAGAATGTTTGGCAGGAACTGTTTGATCCGTTCTTTGGGAAGATAGGTAAATATGACCGATACAGCATTCAGCTGTGCCTGGACTTCCTCACTCCAGTGCATGACACTGCCGTATTCCTTGACGAAATCGGAAAAGCTCATCCGGTCCAGTGCGGCCATCAGGTCATCCTCACTCGTATCGAAAGGCTGACCTGTAAAGACGTCGATGGTCGGGTTTTCTAGCTGTTCCTTTATGATCTCGCTTTCATTAAGACGGGTGATCAGATGATCCAGAAGCTCGGGACGATATCCCACACCGCTGCCATTGGAAGTTGCAACTGCGCTTGCTGATGGCCTGAGGATACCGACGACCTTGATCTCCATGGAGTTCTGCATCAGCGTTTTCAGATAATTGGGGTTATCCTTCCTCAGATCGACCCAGTGATTCCCGCGCTTTTCATAGAATTCCGTGCAGGTGACCAGACGAAAGCGCAGGGCAAGAAGCTCATCAAACGTAAATTCCATAGGCTCGCTCTCGATCGCTACGCCCTGCTGGAGCAGTTCGAACTGGCCTGCGAGCTCACTCTGATCCTTGAGTCCGAGGGTATACAGAGTATAATCTGTCAGTTCATTGCGCGAGTTGACGATGATGACTACTTCATCCATTGCCTCAGGAAGGCGGCCTGCCAATATGTCATATTGATGACGCAGCAGCTCATCGTTGTTCAGCAGGGCTTCAAATACGTTCATCCTTCGTGAGGATTCGTTCATAATCGTTTCCTGGAAGCCGCCGGCAGAGTATGCAGACATCTGCATCATGCTTGTGATCCCTGTTGCTTCCATCGCTGTGGAGGGGTTTACCTGGATGATCTGGCCCTTTTCATCTTCCCGATACAGAAGCAGAGCGGAGTCATATCCATACTGGATACCGCTGACCAGATCTTTTACACCGTTCTTTTCATCTTCAAGATAGGCTTTGAAACTTCTCAGATTATTATTTGTGACGCTGCTCCACAGCGCACTCATCATGTTGGTCATGCGGCTACCGGAATAGATCTTGTTTTCGTCTGGGTGTTCATTCGTATCCACGGACACGCCCATGAGGCTGCTCAGGGTATCTGTCAGGTCCATTGTCTGCTGCGTGATCTCCAGCGGATAGGCGGAAAGGGTGTCTTCTTCTACACGCTTGATGTATGTGTTTACGCCGGTGGATACAGACAGAATGAGTGCAATTCCGATGATGCCGATGCTTCCCGCCAGAGATACCATGAAAGTACGGCCTTTTTTGGTCATCAGATTGTTCAGCGAGAGTCGCAGGGCGGTGAGAAAACTCATGCTCGTGCTTCCCGCTTTTATGGCTTTCT
Source organism: Clostridia bacterium (assembly GCA_017544935.1). Classification (GTDB taxonomy): domain Bacteria; phylum Bacillota; class Clostridia; order Christensenellales; family Aristaeellaceae; genus SFMI01. The sequence continues at coordinate 272 of JAFYDF010000109.1, read as the reverse complement.
GTTCGGGCTCGCTCCCGTCGTAGGGATCGGTGTCATCGATTACACGTCCGTCCAGCAGACGCACGATGCGCGTGGCATACTGGTCTGCCAGGTCGGGATTGTGCGTGACCATGATGACCAGCCGGTCTTTTGCGATCTCCTTGAGCACTTCCATGATTTGCACACTGGTCTCGCTGTCCAGAGCGCCTGTTGGCTCATCCGCCAGCACGATCTCGGGATTGTTGACCAGGGCACGCGCAATGGCCACGCGCTGCATCTGGCCGCCGCTCATT
>JAFYDF010000108.1 GCA_017544935.1 Clostridia bacterium | reverse complement strand
GCCATGATGCCGATCTTGCCATCGCTGGCCAGGTTGCTTGCGTCAGTGAAGGAAACGGACAGGTCGGTGTAGACATAGCCTTTTTCATACAGGTTGCGCAGATAATTCAGCAGGCTGCGGTAGTTCTCGGTGAGCTGTCCCTTCGTGACGCCGTTGCCGTCCTCATTCAGATAGAAGGAGCTCTTGTTGCGGCCGACAGCGCTGGAAGGAAGAGAAGTGTTGAAGGCATAGGCCAGGGGCAGCACATTGGCATACTCGTTGGCCTGCAGGCACATTGCGAAGGTGTCATTCTCGCCGTTCTTGTCGGGGTCATCCTCGGTGAAAGCGCGGCAGACTTCCTCGAACTCCTCGAGGGTGGTCGGCATGCTCAGTCCCAGGTTGTCGAGCCAATCCTTACGGATCATGTAGGTGGTGTAGAACTCACCCATGCCGGAAGGAACGCCGTACAGGGAATCGGTCTCGGCATCATAAGCCATGGTGCTCAGAAGGCCGGGGTAGTTGTCCATAACGCATTGCCACCAGTGCGGGGCATACTCCTTGATCATGGAAATGGGAACAGTGCGGACCAGCTCTTGGTCAATGACGGTCGGGAGGTTGGCTTCGGTGGTCAGCATGTGATCAGCCATCTCGCCGCTGTTGTAGTACACGGTCATGTCTTCCTTGACATTGCAGGTGTACTTGACGGTGGTGATGTCGATGTTGAACAGCTCACCCAGCTTGGTAGCGATCAGGCCGGTGCCGTCCGTGTGCATCTTGCTGGTTGCCTGGCCCAGCCAGGTAATGGACAGGTGCTCAGGATACTCTGTGTTCTCAGCCAAAGAGGGAACTGCGGTCAAAAGCATGAGAAGCGCGAGCAGCAGACAGGTAAGTTTCTTCATAGGGATACTCCTTTCTATATTTGAAGCATTTCTGCTCCTATTAACCTTTTACGGAGCCGACCATAACGCCCTTTACGAAGTAGCGCTGCGCAAAGGGGTATACGCAGAGGATCGGCGCGATGGCGACGATGATGGAAGCGCCTTCCACCGAGCGTGAAACGACAGCTTCTGCACCGCTGACGGAGTCGGAGCACGCGTCGCGTGCGGTGATCAGCGTTTCACGCAGATACTTGCTTAAGGTGATCAGCTGCTTGTTGCGGCAGTAGATCTGGGCATCGAACCAGGCATTCCAGTGCCCGACAGCGACCCAGAGCGCGACTGTCGCGAGAACGGGCAGCGAAAGGGGAATAATGATCCTGAAGAGGATCACGAAGAAGTTCGCACCGTCAACGCGCGCGGACTCTTCAAGGGAGTCAGGGATCGCGGAAATGAAGTTGCGGACGATAAGCAGGTTATATGTGCCCATGAGGCAGGGGAGCACGTATGCCCACAGATTATCCAGCAGTCCCAGAGACTTGACGAGCAGATATTCGGGGATCAGTCCGCCGCTGAAGAACATGGGGATCAGGAAGTACAGCGACCAGAATCTGCGCAGCGGCAGGACTTTCTTGCTCAGGGGATAGGCGGCCATGAAGTACATGACCATGGAGATCGAGGTGCCGACAACTGTCCTGAAGATCGTATTGCGGTAGCCGATGCGGACGGAATTGGTCGAGAGCACATATTCATACGCGCTGAGGGAGATACCGCCGGCAGGCCACAGCTTGAGACCGCCTCTGGAGGCGTATGCGGCGGGGCTGATGGACACGATCACGGCGTCCCACATGGGATAGAGCATGATCACTGCCAGAAAGAGCAGGATGCCCGCGTTGATCACGTGCAGGACACGGCTGGCAGGACTCTGGCGGATGCGGTTCATATTGCGACTCATCAGTACACACCCTCCTGTCCCAGTTTCTTAGTAACGTAGTTTGTGATCAGGACCATGATGAGCCCGATAACGTTCTTGAACAGGCTCAGGGCTGTTGAGAGGCTGTAATCAAAGTCGACCAGGCCGACCCTGTATGCGTAGGTATCGAGGATATCGCCCACGCTGTAGGTCAGGGAGTTGTACAGGTTCACGATCTGATCAAAGCCGCCGCTCATGATATCGCCGATCCTCAGGATGAACATGATGGAGATCGTGGGGAAGATGCAGGGGAGCGTCACATTCAGGATCTTCTGCATGCCGGACGCACCATCAATGTCCGCGGCTTCGTACAGCTGCGGGTCAATGCCTGTCAGTGCGGCGAGGTACACGATGGAGCCCCAGCCGACGTTCTTCCACAGCGAAGATAATACGACGAGCGGGCGGAACCACTTTGGTTCCATAAGGAACCGGATCTTTGTGCCCCCGAATGCGGCGATAATGTCATTGATAACACCGTCAACGGGGGACAGAAGCACACGCATGAGGCCGGCTACGACGATCCAACTCATGAAGTGCGGCAGGTAGGTGACCGTCTGGATGGTCTTCTTAAAGGCCGAATTGCGGACCTCGTTCAGCATGATCGCGAAAATGATAGGCGCAGGGAACGTGAACACAATCTTGAGGATACTGATCGCGAGCGTGTTCCGGAACGCGCGCATGAACGAGGGGTTATTGAACATGCGGATGAAATACTTCGTGGCCGGATCCGCCCAGGGCGAGCCGAGGATGCCCTTCTTGACCTTGAAATCCTTGAATGCCACGGTCACACCATACATCGGCGCGTACCGGAAAACGGCAAAAAAGACGATGGCCGGAAGCATCATCAGCAGCAGGCCTTTGTACGTATACAGGCTGCGGAGAAACCGGCGGAATCTGCTGGAATGTAACCTGCTTTTCTGCATCTTTTACCTCCCTGTTCTATATGTTCCACTGATCAAGACGCCATGAATTGTGCAGATACTCGAATACGGAAACGGAGCCGTTATCTACCTGCAGAGTAAAGGGATTCACAGGCAGCCCCAGGATGCAGCTGAGAAAACACTTGACCGTTCCTTCGTGGCAGAACACGGCCACGTTCCCGCACTTGGACAGCTGCTCGAGCTCGTGGACAACTCTTGATACCCGCTGCAGCTGCTCTTCATGGCATTCACCGCCCACCGCGCGGTAATCGCGCTTTGCGCGCGCCTGAACACAGACATCGCCGTACTCCTTCAGGCATTCCTCGACAGGCCGGTCATGGAAGTCGCCTACGGACAGTTCCCGAAGGTCTGCGCGCAGGACAGGTTCCGCACCCGGCAGCGCGAGATGGCAGGTCTCGACAGCTCTTTGCAGATCGCTGCAGTAAACGGCATCAAAGTGGATGCCCTCAAGGATCTTCCCGGCCCGGAGCGCGTCTTTTCTTCCCTGCTCAGTCAGGGGCGTTTGTGTCCACCCGCCGAAGCAGTGGGTCTTGTTTGTGACGCACTCACCGTGCCGTACTACATATACTTTCACTGTTGCTTAACTTTGGCCGCTATTAATGACGGCTTTCCTTCTGTGTTTCAAACAATTCGTTCAGGTACTGGCAGATCTCAATGAGATAGCGCATGGACTTATCTTTAAGCGCGTCGGGCAGGTTATTATTCACGACCGTCTCGAGTACCAGACACCCGTCATACTCGATCTCCGCGAGTGCGCGCATGACGTCTTCCCACTTGATATTCCCGACAAAGGGCGGGAGATGATCATCGCGGGAACCGTAGTTATCCGCGAAATGCAGCGCTTTGATGCGCTTGCCCATCTTGCGGATGCCGTAGCTCTGCAGGTCGCCGTAGATCAGGTTCGCATGCCCGAAGTCCCAGCATGCACCGACGAGCGGGCTGTTATATGAATCGATCAGGGCGATCAGCTCGTCTGCGGTACCGCCAAAGCGCCGCTTTGTCGTAAAGCTCGGGACATTCTCGAATGCGATGCCTACGCCCAGTTCATGCGCGCGTTTGATCACAGGCGCATAGAATTCATGATTTGCTTTGATGTGCGCTTCAAAGCATTCAGCGGGCGTGTGGATGTCTTCGATCGGATGCACAACAGCCCACTTGACATGCGCAATGCCCGCGATCTCTACCGCGCGCATCGTCATGTCGAGAAGCTTCTGAACTTCCGCGGCATCTTCATGCGGGAACAAACGGGAGCGGAAGGGGAGATGCGACTGATAGAAGGTAACGCCCAGACGGTCGGCTTCCGCTTTCAGCGCATATGCCTGTTCTTTCCAGTCATCTTTTGCGAACTCGCCTTCATTGCGCATGAGCGGGTTCAGACTCAGGTCAAGCACCCGGAAGCCCAGTGCGTGATGCCGCCGGACGGATTCGATGGTGGTGATCAGCTCACTGCTGTCACGCTGTTTTCCGTAGATCGAGGTCATGGATGAAATGATCATGCTTACTCCGCCTTTCCGAAGATCATGCGAGGATCACACCATTATCTTTGAGGATCGCGCGGATCTCGTTCACGTCCACATCTTTGGGTGAGATGCCGTATCTGATGGCGAGTGCCGCACCGGTGCCCGCGCCTTCGCCCATTGCCATGCAGATGGGCATCACGCGCGCAGAGCTCATGGCGACCGCGTCCATGGACGCGCAGCGGCCCGCGAACATCAGGCCCTCGATCTCATTGCTGACCGTAATGCCGTAAGGCAGGCCGTACGGCGGCGTCTTGCGGAAGATTGTGCTCTCGCCATTACCCATATGGATATCGACGCTGTACCCGCCCAGGCCGATCGTGTCTTCCGGGATAATACCGTTTACGACATCGTCCTCGGTCAGTGTGCGGATGCCGCTGAAACGGCGGGACTCGCGGATACCCATGGAGGGGTAGATGTTCGTGATATAGCAGTTTTCAAAGCCCGGGATATGCTTCTGCAGGGTCTGCGTGAACTTCTCGATCTGCAGATAGCCTTCGATCTCGGCATGCGTCAGGCTGAATACGTCGCTGCCGTCGACGCCCAGGTGACGTGTGCAGTTCAGGTGTACTTCGCCCGGAAGCAGGCTGTTGATGACGATGATGTTTTCGCGGTCGACCGGCATTTCGCCCTTGTCGCGGAGCTCACGGAAGAGCTTGCGCATGGCGACCATGACAAAGGTCGGATCCTTGCGGAAGTATTCCGCGTCATATCCCGATGCGCAGTCGATCGTCGCACTGCGGTCCATCTGGTCGGGGTTCGCGGCGAGATAGTCGATGGTCTCATCTATGTTCACGCCCGCGACTGTGAACATGAGTGTTGGCGGCTGGATCACACCGGTATCCTTCTGACCTTTCTCATAGCTGGCACCCGCGAGGTATGCCATGTCGCCGTCACCCGTCGCGTCGATAAAGATCTTCGCGGTGACTGTGATCTCATATCCCTTGCCGCGCAGACGGATGGAGCGCAGCACGCGGTTGTCAACGTTTACGCTCTCGATCTCGGTGTGCAGCAGCACTTCAATGCCCGCATCAAGGACCTTGTGCAGGGCGACAAACTTGAAGATCTCGTGGTCGTAAAGCGTCACACTGTTATGCATGGGGCAGTAGCGGTGCTGGGATGCGGCTACGCCGTAGGGCGTCTTGTACGCACGCATGTCGCGCATGAACTCGTCCGCGATGCCGCCGATGACCTGACGGCCGTCTTTGTCAAGGAATGCGAGCAGCGGGAGCCCGATCGTCATGTTTCCGCCGAGATACCCGTTCTTGTCGATGAGCAATACTTTTGCACCGTTCCTTGCAGCGGCAAGCGCCGCGCCGAGACCGCCCGGGCCCGCGCCCAGGACTGCGATGTCAACATTCTTTGATGCGTAATTCATGACTTTGCCTCCTCTGTGCCCGCGCTTTGGCGGATGTCCATAAGGACTTTCATTACATCGTTTCCGCCCTGTCCGAAATACCGGTAGAGCTGTTTATACTGTGCGAATAATGCGTCATATATTTTTCTGCTGCTTTCGCAGGGTTCGTATGTCCTGAGGAACGGCTGCTTCATGGCTGCAGATGCGGACTGTACGTCCGGATAGCACCCGGCAGCCACTGCGGCAAAGAGCGCTGAGCCGTGCGCGGGACCATGCTCACTGCCCGCAATATGAATGGGGAGACCCAGCACATCCGCGTAGATCTGCATGGCGAGCGCGTTCTTCCGGCTGATGCCGCCGCAGGCGATCACGCTGTCTGCCTTGATCCCGTGATCTACGTAGTTTTCTACGATCATGCGCGCACCGTACGCGCAGGCCTCGAGCGCAGCACGGTAGACTTCCTCGGGCCTGGTGCTCAGCGTTAGTCCCAGGATCATGCCGGAGAGGCGTGCGTCGGAAAGAATGCTGCGGTTTCCGTTCAGCCAGTCGAGCATGAGCAGCCCGCTCTCGCCCGGATGAAGCTTCGAGGCTAAATCGGTCAGATACTGCTGGAGAGTCAGACCCTGCGCAGCGGCCTTGTCATGGTATTCCGGGGGCATAAACCCGTCGGTCAGCCATTTATAAATGTCCCCGACACAGCTCTGACCCGCTTCATAGCAGACCATGCCCGGCCACATGCTGTCCTCGACCGCGCAGCAGATCCCGGGGATCTTCTTTGCGG
>JAFYDF010000107.1 GCA_017544935.1 Clostridia bacterium | reverse complement strand
GCGCCAGTGGAAACTGCGGTAATTGACGCCGTTCTTGCGGTAGAAGTTATCGCGGTTGGCTTCGATGTCCGCGTCAACCTTGGCAAGGTCCACATTCCCGATACGGAAGAACATGGTCGCAGGCTGGATGCGGCCGCTGGCTTCGTCACCCATCTCACAGGGCACACCGCTGCGGAACGCGACATCTGCGTCACCGGTGCAGTCAATCACCATCTGCGCGGATACTGCGCGCAGGCCCGCTTTGGTGGCGATTACCAGGCCACGTACTGCGTTGCCTTCCATAATGGGGGAGATGAACGAGCTGTGGAACAGGACCTGCACGCCTGCTTCCTCGCACATCTCATCCAGGACCACCTTGAGAACTTCCGCATCGAAAGGTGCAGTATGGTTATGGCCTACGGTGATATAGCTTGTAAAACTCTGTCCCGGGGGCACATCTCTGGGCTGGATCGCGGCACCGCGTGCGACAAGGCGGTCGATGATCTCGGCGAACAGGCCGCGGATGATCATGTTTTCTCCACTTTTGTCAAAGCTGGTCATGAATGGGTTCACCTGCCCGATCGTGGCCATGCCGCCCAGACAGTTGCCGCTCTCGATCAGCAGCACTTTTGCGCCGGTGCGTGCAGCGGCGATCGCTGCGCAGACACCGGCTGGACCGCCGCCGACTACGGCGATCTCGGGAGTATAGGAATATGGGATACTGCAGTTCAGCTGATAACTTTCCATAGGACACTCCTTTATTACACGCTGGCTCGTTCCACCAGATATGAGGGAACGATGACCAGCTGGTTTTTCATTTCAGGTTCGGAAAGACGCCGCAGCATGAGCCCGGCAGCCTCCTCACCCATGCGCTCTTTCTGTATATTGACGGCAGTCAGCGGCGGGGTCACATATCCGCACATTGCGTTGTCCTCATAGGCGACGATCGAAATATCCTGCGGTACACGCAGCTGTTTCTCTGCAAAAAACCGCATGGCTCCCAGTGCAAGCCCCGGATTCGCAGTGATCAGGCTGTCAAAGCGGATGCCTGATTCCCAAGCGGATTTCACTGCCTCATATGCGTTTTCGCCATTGTTGTGATGCGAACAGCAGATCACGTTTTCCATACTGAAGGGGAGGCCGGTCTCTTTGCAGAAGCGGCGCATGCCCTCTTCGCGCATGGCGGCGGAACGGAAGGCGCGCGGACAATTGAGCAGGACTGGATTCCGGCGTCCGCTCTCATACAGACGCATAAGCCCGTCATATGTGCCCTGAGCAGGATCGGAGATCACAGAATCGCAAAGCGGTGTTTCTGCGCCGACACCCACAGTGATCAGCGGAATGCCTGTAGAAGCGGCAGCGTTGAGCAGTTCCTCCGTACAGAACCCGCCCACCAGAAAAGCGCCATCGATCTTGCGCTCACGAATCAGTCTTGGAAGCCTGATGGCCTGCGCTTGCCCTTTCTCTGTTTCTTCGTAATCGTAGGAATAATACTCAACAAAGACGCTGTAAGGACTTTCCGCCAGACGCTCGGTGATTCCACGCATGACATTGAGCGAGAACAGGCCGATTGGCATGGAAAAATCGTAATCTCTGCCGCGCTGCTGATCGCTCAGGACTATGATGCCGAGGCATCGAGTGCTTTTCCAGTTGAGGTTGCGGGCACTGGCATTAGGGACATACCCAGTATCACGGATAATGCGCAGGACTTTTTCACGTGTTTCCTTCCTGACGAGCGGGCTTTCATTCAGCACCAGGGAAACAGTGCTTCTGGAAACGCCGGCCAGGGCGGCAATCTCACGGATTGTCATAAGGCTGTTTCTCCTTCGAATACTTGTGCATGAGGAATGCAGGGAGACACGTCAGAGCCTGGCGCCAAGCGCTTTGAGATGCGCAATCAGCTCGGGAACATCGGCTTTCTGCACAGGATTGCCGGATGCTGCGCATTGAGCTGCTGCGGCACCAGCGGCCTGTCCCATATCCATGCAGCTGCCCTGTACACGCAGAGAGGCAAAAGCCTGGCGGTCAGCGGACAGACAGCGTCCTGCGACAAGCAGGTTGGGATAATCAGGCGCAATCAACGCACGATAGGGGACATAAGCAGGCTGCTTCAGGAAATAAGTATACTGTTCACTTTGCTTGGAGGAATGAATGTCGATCGGATGAATGCCATGGGAAACACTGTCCTCATAATGCACGGCGTTGACATATTCCTCACCAGTTACGGTATGTACACCCACGATGCGGCGGGTCTCGCGGACGCCGGCCTGCACGGCAACAGACGCAACACGGGCATTCTTAAACTCAGGGAAGGTCTGCCGCAGAAGATCGGCCAAGGTGAACACGTCTTCGCGCAGCTGGCATTCGGCACGGGCATAATCCCGGTTGTCACAGGCGTTTGCTGTAGTACGTGTCATGTTGACGGTCACTGCTCCATCGCGCAGCAGTGTGCAGAACCAGGGCCCGCCAAAGTTCGGCATTTCCCGGGTCTTCATCATTTCCAGCAGCTTTTCACGTACGGGCAGGCAGTGGCAGTTCTTGCCCTGCTTATTGTGGTGCATGGCTTCCTGGATCATGGGCGAGGATGTATCTACTCCCTGCAGAATAAAGTATGTAGACAGCGGCTGCAGGCTCTCACCGTTCATGGGCTGCATGGGTACATGCGCGGCATACGCGAGATCGGCATCGCCCGTGGCGTCGATAAACACTTTGCTCTCAATGGCTTCCGCGCCGTTCTTGTTTTCAATGATCACCTGCCGGATGATGTTGTTTTCGCATACACAGCCGGTCAGATAGCTGTTGGTATAGAGTGTGACACCGGCTTCCAGGACCATGCGCTGAGCGCAGAGCTTATAGCGCTCCGGATCAAATGCGATATTGCCGATATCACGTTCCACGAAAGCGCCATCCATTGCTTCAAGGCGTTCAATGAATTCCCAGGGTACTCCGCCGATGACTATGGCATCGTCAAACTTGAACTCGCTGATGGGAGAAACATAACCTGCGGTTGCCATGCCGCCCAGAAAACCATAACGCTCAATAAGTGCAGTCCTGGCACCCTCGCGGGCAGCAGTTATTGCAGCGATAAAACCGGCGGGGCCGCCGCCACATACCACGACGTCATAACTGCCTACAATGGGAACCTGTTTCTCAATCTTAACAGTACGCATATTCATTATCCTCTTTCAGTCAAACAGTTTTACGCCCTGGGCCAGCAGCGCTTCCTGTACAAGGGATGCCTTCAGCTGGCGGGGAGAACAGTTGTGCTTTACACTCAGTGCGGCAGCTGTACCGGCTGCCTGTCCAATTGCCAGGCAGATCGCCATGACACGGTAACTGGCATGCGCGCGGTGTGTGCCGCTGATGCAGCGGCCTGCCATCATGAGCCCATCCAGATCACGCGCGACCAGCGCACCATAGGGGATATCATATGGCTGTGCAGGCTGGGCAAACTTCTCGGCCTGCCCGCCTCCCGCGGGATTGTGAATGTCGATCAGGAACCAGGCATTATGCACAACGACATCAGGGCGCTTCCGGCCGGTCTCGACGTCGATGTCTTCCACACGGTCCATGCCGGTTATGCGGCGTGTCTCGCGTACACCGATCGCGGCTCCGCTCGATTTGACACGGCAGTTCTCAAAACCAGGAGCATGTTTGCGCAGGAATGCGACGATCATATCGATCTGTTCACGGAGCAGCAGCTGTGCTCTTGCTTCGTCTGTGGGAGACAGCGTGTCAAAACCGTTAGCCTGGGTTGCATTGACATTACGCTCATCCGCATAATAAGTCTGATGCAGGCGTACAATGGTCACGTTTGAAGGCAGTTCGCCGCTTGCAGCGGCTTCCTTGCAGACCTGGCGGTATTCGCGGCCGTCGGGCAGCTTGACCGGATCGCTGCCGCCCCAGCAGGAGATAGCACGCTCGGGATCCAGATGATCAACGATGAACTCAATGGTGGCAGGCTGACAGCGGCCATCGCTTTCACGGCCGATCTCAAACTCGGCGCCTGCCATTGCGGCAGCGGATCCGTCTCCTGTGGCATCAATGATGACCGACGCGCGGAATTCCTGAAGCCCTACTGCGCTTCCGGCCAGCACGCCCGTCACGCGGTCTTCTTCGACCAGTACTTCAACAACAGGAGTATGCAGATAGACTTCCACGCCGCTGTCGATCAGCAGCCGCAGCAGGCGCTCCTTGGCCTGTTCGGGATCCACCTGGACCTCAACGCCGTTATGGGTGTTCACTGGCGGCATATCCTCATGCCCGCGGGATAGGAGAGAGACGACTTCGTCGTAGAAAGAGCCAGGCGCAACACTGCCCAGGATGGGCTGCACCTGTCCGGCTGTCAGCATGCCGCCGACCACACCGCCACGCTCGAGCAGTGCCGTGTGCGCACCCTGGCGAGCCGCAGCGACTGCTGCACCGATACCGCCGGGGCCGCCGCCGACTACGATCACATCATACTGGAGAGCGGATGTATCCATTTTCTTGTATCCCCCTTTTATACGTCCCGGCCGAGCAGGTATTTGGCTGCTGCGACCATATAGCGCGCATGCTCAGCGCGAAGAGCAACGGGCAGCTTGGAAGCTGCGACTTCATAATTGAAAGTTCCTTCATAGTGAATGTCGTGCAGTGCGCACATCACACCGTTCCAATCAACGGTTCCCAGGAAAGGCAGGCTGTGGTCATCCTTGGTGCCATAATTATCATGCAGATGCAGAACTTTGAGACGGCTTCCCAGCAAGGTCATGTTTTCGTACTGATCAAACTTGCCAAGGTTCGCATGTCCGACATCCCAGCATGCGCAGCAGTCCAATGATTCTACCATTTCAAGCAGCTGCTGTCCGGAAGTCGTGAACATGTTTTCCACGCACAGGACCACGCCGTGCTCTTTTGCATATTCATTGAACGGAGTCAGCAGCCGGATGGATTCAGTTACCAGAGTTTCTCCTGTGCCGGGCACATCGCGCTGCGGATGGATGACTGCATATTTGGCGCCGATATATGCTGTAGCCTCAATGGCACGGTACATCATCTGATCGCGGAAATCCTTTTCCTCGCCCTGTTCGCGGTAGTTATAGAAGGGGACATGCGTGTGGGATATGACCAAGTTGTTGCGGCGGATGGCCGCGAGCAGGCCGCCCAGATTCTCCTGCCAGTCGCCGTCAAGAATCGGTTCGTGGCGGAATGGCTCACGATAGATCGTGGCGCAAAAATTGACATCCACAGCCTCAAAACCCACGCGCGCGAAAAAGTCCATGGCTTCTTCCATGGAAATACGCGGCTCATTCGGGCGCGCACTGTACAGGCCACTGTTGGTAGAGATTAGCATGGGGTACCAGCCTCCTGTCATATATGATTTAGACCGCTCTAAATTATTCCGGAGAAAATGCCGCACGTTGAGAAACGGCAGCATCATGAATCATGTATATTTTATTAAATACGTATGAGAATGTCAATGAAAAGAATGTGTATCAGCGGACTGTTGAAATAGTCACTTCGTAGTCTTTGTCATCGAGTGCTTCACCGAACGCATCGCAGCCAGCATGCACAAAGCGATGGATCCTGACAGCATCCGGAGCGACTGCTTCAATACTGAAACCGCCGCGGCGAAGTACGGGGCGGGAAGCGCGCAGTGCCAGCGCGTCACGGGTGAGAGTAAAAATTTCTTTATCTTCTTTTCCCCAAGGATACGTTCCGCGGCAGAAAGGATCAGTGGCACCTTCCATACCGGCTTCGTCACCGTAATACAGGCACGGCATGCCGGGGAGGACAGTATAGAGTTTCCACAGTTCCCGCAGGCGCTTTACGGCCAGAGAACGCAGTTCCTGGGAGAGGGTACAGGTGCCACGATACAGTGGATCGACGCCTTCCCAGGTCTCTCCGCAGAGCATGTTAAGAATGCGCGGACGATCATGACTGCCCATGAGATTCATGAGTGAATAGAAGAAAGGCAAGGGATAATTCTCACGCAGACTTTCGAGACGTCGCACAAAGGAATACGCATCGATATCTCCGCGGATAAACGCAATGGACATGTCGCGAAGCGGGTAGTTCATAACACTGTCGAGCGTATCACCGGTGCAATAACAGCGCATTTCACCGTATGAGACTTTATTGCTGGCATCTTCCCAGACTTCTCCCAATAGTGCTGCATCACTTTTTTCTGCTTTCACGCTGGTACGCAGATCACGGAGAAAGTGCATGGGCAGCTCGTCTGCCACATCCAGACGCCAGCCTGAAGTGCCCAGACGTACCCAGCGCCTGCCGATTCCGTTTTCCGAAAGCATGAAGCTGCGATAGGACTCGTTCTCCTCATCTACTTCGGGCAAAGTATCTATGCCCCACCAACAGTGGTATTTCCGCGGATAGCGTTCAAAGGTATACCAGGGATAATATGGAGAATTCTTGCTTTGAAAGGCGCCTACGCTGTCGTAGCGCCCATAGCGGTTGAAATAACGGCTGTCATCTCCTGTGTGGCTGAATACGCCGTCCAGCAGTACGCGGATTCCGCGGCGGCCAGCCTCTTCACAGAGGCGGCGCAGGTCTTCCTCATCTCCGAGCATGGGATCGACACGCGTATAATCACCGGTATCATAGCGGTGGTTGCTGCGTGCCTGAAAGATCGGGTTGAGATACAGCACAGAGATGTGCAATGACTGCAGGTAATCGAGCTTTGAGATGATTCCCTTCAAGTCTCCGCCAAAGAAATCCCGAGAATGTGTATCGCCGTTACGTGGGTCAAAAATGGCAAGCGGGGGTTCGTCCCACTTTTCGTGCAGATAGATGTCTTCCCGTGTATACCAAGGTGCGCGGCTGCGGCAGAAACGGTCGGGAAAGATCTGGTACATAATACCGTCGCGCAGATATGCCGGCGGCGCGTAATCACGAGCATAAACAGTGATCTGATAAGGAGAAGGCTCTGTATTGCTTACCTGTCCCTCGCCACCCAGACCGTCTTGTGCATTTCCGTAATAGAATGTATGCCCTTTGGACTTGGCGGTAAAGTAATACCAAACCAAACATGGTGTTTCAGGGACTGTCAGACGGATCTCCCAGACACCACCCTCAGTCGCCTTCATGGGAAGGCTGCGATGCTTTTTGCCAATACACAGCACTGTATGGACGGAATCGGGAGTACCTTCGCACCAGATGCGCAGACATACGGTGTCGCTGCAGCGCACAGCACCGAAGGGAGCACGGCAATCAAGGACACGGGAATCGTGATAGAGCCTCATTCTGTATCTCCTAGAGAATTAAGCCTGGGCGCGTCGGCCGAGCAGGCGGGCTATCAGCAGGGTAACGGCATAACAGACGGCGGCACACAGCACCACGGCAGCGCCTACACCGGTGCCAAGCGGGATTGAGACACAAAGTCCAACGACCCCGCTGAGCAGGGAGATGATCACACTGAACAGCGCATGCTGTGCAGCACTCCTGGCAATATTGCGCGCGGCAGCTGCAGGCAGGATCAGCAATGCGTTGATTAGCAGCACGCCTACCCAACGAATGGACAGCATGACAGCAACCGCTACGAGAATAACAAAACCATATTCCATTGCCCTGACCGGGATTCCGCGGCTCTGTGCGAGCTGGGGGTTGACGGCAGTCAGCAGCAGACGGTTATACGTGAATATCCATAAGATAAGGCCAACAAGCAGCGCAATTGCCAGCCAGCGGATATCTGCTGCTGTAATGGCAAGAATATCACCGACTAAGATGGACGAATACTTACTGTATTTGCCGCTGCCTGACAGAATCAGCAGTCCGAGCGCGATACCTGCGGATGAGAATACACTGATCGTAGTGTCCGCGGATGCGCCGCCTGTGCGATTGACGCGCGTGATGAGCAGCGCGAAGAGAATGCCGAATACAACCAGGATCAGCGTGATATTGCTGACACCAAGCAGAACGCCGATGCCTACGCCTGCCAGTGCGCTGTGGCCCAGTGCATCTGAAAAGAAAGCCATGCGTTTGTTGACAGCCATTGTGCCGAGCAGCGCCAGCAGCGGAGTGAGCAGAAGCAGCGCCAGCAGGGCATTCTTCATGAAAGTATATTGGAACAGCGAAGCGGGAAGCACTGCGTCCATGATCTGATAGATGATATCCATCACAGCGCCTCCTTTCCCATTGCGGGGAAAGCTTCCAGGAAGGGTTCGCATGAGAAGACTTCTTCCGGAGTGCCTTCGCTCAGCACTGTTTTATTGACCAGTACCGCTTCATCTGCGTAACGGCGTACCAGCGTCCAGTCGTGCGATACAAGAAGGATAGCGATATGACGGCTGCGCTTGAGTGCCTCGACCGTATCAAGAAACAGATACAGCCCGTTCTGGTCCATGCCGGAAACGGGTTCATCAAGGATCAGCAGGTCAGGAGTAGGGGTCAGGGCCATAGCCAGCAGTACGCGCTGCAGTTCACCGCCGCTCAATTGGCCCAGCATACGGTTCTGAAGACGTTCAGCCTGTGCGAGGGAGAGTGCTTCTTCGACAGTTGCGCGTGTCTTTTTACCGATTCCGGACCAGACGGGGCGGCGTGAGAGTGCCGCAGCAAGAAAATCATTGACCGTGACAGGCATCTGCTTATCAAAAGGCAGCTGTTGAGGTACATAGCCTGTCCGCACAGAGCGCAGCACGCGTTCGCGTTCATCCATATGCCGGATACTTCCGCTAAAGGGAATCTGACCCAGCAGCGCACGTACCAGGGTGGTCTTGCCGGCACCGTTGGGACCGATCAGTGCGGTCAGCTGGCCGCAGTGCAGGTGTACATTAACATCGCTGAGCAGCGTATCGCCGTCAGCGGTAACGGTAACATGATCGACCTCGATGCGGCACAGGCCGCAGTGCTCGCCGTGCAGATGGCCGGCGTTCCGGTGAGTTGGATCATATGGGGTGGGGACCTGACTCATGCGTTCTCCTTCGGTGTCTTCTTCGAATTATAATCCTTGCACAGCCCATTCAGGGGGCATTCCGTACAGTGCGGATTCCGCGCGGCACATACGCGGCGGCCGTGCCAGATCAGCCAATGATGGGCGCGGCTCCAGTTCTCTTTCGGAATGGCGCGACGCAGCTGCATCTCTGTATCCAGAACATTATCCGCCTTAGCGAGTCCCAGTCGGTTGCTGACACGAAATACATGAGTGTCTACGGCGATAGCGGGCAAACCAAAGGCAGTGGCCATGACGACATTGGCTGTTTTACGCCCGACACCGGGCAGTGCGGTCAGTTCCTCCATTGTGTGCGGGACTTCTCCGCCATGCTTTTCCATAATGATGCGGCAGGCAGCGATAATGTTGGAGGCTTTGGCTTTGAAACCGCAGCTCTTGACCATAGGATAAAGATCATCTTCTTCTGCTTTTGCCATTGCTGCAACGTCAGGATAACGGTCAAAAACTGCCGGTGTGACTTTGTTGACCTGCTTGTCAGTGCACTGAGCCGACAGAATTACTGCGACAAGGGTTTCATAGGGATTGGAAAAATTCAGTTCGGGCTTGGCCTCGGGATATGTCTGGGCCAGCAGACGGAGAATTTCATCTTTCTGTGCTTTGTTCATAAATAAACCAGCCTTATTTGCGTGTGGCAAGCCAGATCGCCACCATGGCAATGCCGACAGCAGCAGTAACAACGAGGATGATCAGGTTCTTTTTAGAGAATTTCAGCTTTTCGGTGCCGGTTTTCAGGAATCCCAGACGCTTAATGGCAGGAATAACAGCCTGGAGGAAAAGAACGAGCAGAACAGACTCAATAGGGAACAGGATCAGGTTCTTAATGATACGCGCGGTATTGAGAATGGTATAATTCCGTCCCAGTACCATTTTATAATATAGATACATGATGGGCGTTTGCAGCACGATGTTGACTAGAAAGTCAATGCAGAAGCGGCTGAGGATCACACGCCATGTAGTAACGTCGGTACGGTACAGAATCAGCGCAAAGATCAGTGATCCTGCCATTTCCACAAAGATGAAGGGGAAAAAGTAAGGACCGGTGGGGAAAAGAATGCATCCAAGTGTATCTGAGATTGCGGCTCCGAGCAGTGCCATGACGGGCCCGTATACCATGGCACCAAATGCATTAACGAAAAATCCCACGCTGATCTGCAGGTTTGGCGCAATGGAAATGGTCAGAGACTTGAGTGCAACACGCAGTGCGACCATAAGCGCAGCAAAGATCAGCATACGTGTATCCTTCAGCTCCGATGCAGCCTGTTTCCAGTAGGCGCGGCTGAAGGGGTGCTTAAACAGACGAGGTTCAGATGTAACGATAGACATAGAAAAACCGCCTCCTTCAAGGTAGAATCCGACCCGCAGGGGCAGTCTTTTTCCTGATGCAGCGGGATGCGCCGCAGGCACCGCACCGAAACCGGCTTCGTCTTATGGCAACTCCCCG
>JAFYDF010000106.1 GCA_017544935.1 Clostridia bacterium | reverse complement strand
TCTGCTGAATTTTCACATACTACTTCTGGCCTTTTGTCGGACACAGAATACTTTATCCGTGAAGCCAAAGCCCCCGAAGGCTACGACACAGCTGCAGAAATCTGCTTCACATTCAACCAGATTGGCTTTCTTACCACCACCGGCTCGATCACAGAAGACCGTGTAATTCTGGTTGAAGACAAGAAGATCGATGATGGCCCCCACCCAGCGCTCCTCCTCGAAGACACCTGGGCTTCGGACGCAGGTGTAGGCAAGCGGTATGAAGGTGCGACAGTTTCCATCTACTGCAAGGTCACTAACACTGGCGACTGCCCGGTTTATTCCTCTGATTACCTTTCAATTGTGACAGACATTGTCTTTCCCAACGGAACAGCAGAAATTGCAGGGGAAACGCATTATGTCATTCAGCCTAGTGAAAGCTGGACATATACATTCAACAAAAAAGTAGATTTATCTGCTGTGGAAAAAGGAGTTCTCGAATTCTCCGATTCTGACCAAGCAATATATCATTTAACAAAAGATCGTCTTGACTTTGTTTACACAAACGTGGTCCCCGTCAGCATTCCTCTCACCTATCCTGATGATACCACCTCTGAGGAAGACAAGCCGGCGATTAGGCTGACGGTCACTCAGATCACGCCCGAAAGAGAATCGTATGTGGCTGTGCCTTGGTGTGAGCCTGATAACAAGATTTATTATGATATCACTGTTACGAATACCGGCAATGTCCCGCTGCGGTTCTGGCTACGGATCGAAAGAGGCGCTGACAATCGCCTGTCGTCCTTTGGAAAAGGTTCAGACGTCATCCTGAACCCAGGCAAATCCTGGAAACCCAGTGATTCCTGGAGTGATCCAATCTATTGGCTCTACCTCACAACCGTGGAAACCTTACTGCCGCCCGAAAACGAAGCACATTTGGGTATCTACCCACTGAGCTTCAGCGTCTGGGGTTATGCTGTTGATGACCCGGAATTCACGACCCGTATCTGCGAAGACGGTCCCGTGCAATTCAAGCACAACATACGTAACCCAGGCCCAACTACATGGCCCTTCCCAGAGCAGAGTCAAATGAAGGTTGATATCTATACAGCGCTACACTCGTCTGATCCAGCGGGATATCAGCTAGGTGAACCCTGGGGAGTTAACATAGAGTGGGAGAACATAGGGCTTGTAGATATACCTACTTTCGATTTTCATATTGACTATATAGCTGACAATGAAACTAATCACAATAACTATCCATATTTTGATGATTTATCGTGGATGGAAGACACATGTTCGATAAACCTTGAGCCAAGTGATTATATTTTTTATGGCGGATCCGCAGGTTACATCACCGAAAAAGATGTTGAGCGCGGCTATATTGAAGTTTCCGCTTATGCGAAATGGATTGACCCGGACAGCGGAAATGAGAAAATTGCATATTCGAATGTCTGGCATATGCCGGTGATTTCTAAGACCGGCCTTCTTCTCACGAAAAAGGCTGACACCCCGCCGAATGGCGAGTACTTCAAGCCGGGCGAAAAAGTAAACTGGACGCTGGACGTAACGAATAACAGTAACGAGCCCATCCGAAACGTTACAGTCACAGACAACGGCATGGTCATCGCAACCTTTGCAGAGATCGTCCCAGGCGAGACGAAGCCCTGCACTGTGCCGCCTACCACCGTAACTGACTATGACGCACAGGTCACGGGCTATGTGATGAACACCGCCAAAGCCACAGGCACCGATCTGAAAGACGCTGTTCATACCTGGTACAGCAACCCTGCCAAGGCTGTTTGTAAAGACCCGGATAACCCGCCTATCCTCGGTGCAAACCCCGGTCTCTCCGCCGTGAAGAAGGACAACGGGCCAAAGAACGGTTTGTACTATCAAGAAAATGAGGAGATCACATTCACAATCACAGTAACTAACACGGGTGACTGTGAGCTGAACAACCTCGTGTTCTATGACAGCTTGGCGGGCTTTACCCCGGTTGACTCCCTGGCTTCCCTGCCCGTAGCCGGTTCCCATGATTTCACGTACAAATACACCGTTAAGCCGGCTGACATGAATCATCCGACGCTGACAAACACCGCTACAATCAATTATTCTTTCCTCGGCAATCCGGGCACTCCCGTCAGCTGCAAGGACACTGTAAAGATCGGCGATAGAGACACGAACATTGAGGAAAATGATGATCCGCCCTTCGATCCGGGCGTCCTCAAGGGCAAAGGCGACAGCTGCCTGCTGACACTTGAGACTCTTGGCACAAACGAAGCCCGCTATACACTCCATGCCTGCGATATACATTACACTACCGCCGCAGAAGCCGAGGCCGCGTGTCTTGCCGGTGACTGGAAGAAAGCCGCCGAGCTCTGGCAAGCTGAGATCGATAAGCTCTATGAAATCCTCTATGCCGCTGCCAATGATGAAGCCAAGGGCGCGCTCCTGGAAGAAAAGCTGCAGTTTGATACCGAAGCAGAGAACCTGGCTGTATTGTATGGTGACGAAGCCCTCGCCGAAATCCTGCGTCTGAAGTGTTCAGAGCTTTGCAGCATCATACATACTGCTTCTGATACTTTGCCCTCGTCACTCACTAACAGTACTGGTACGGCAAAAGCTCTTAGCTCTGAAGCAGAGACTACAGCGCGCGTGATCGGCCTTCTGAAGTCTGCCGACTGTGAGGTTACCGATACATTTGCCGGACCTGCTGCGCTAGCGCTCGAAGCTACCATGGATCTCCTGCACAACGCGAAGAGCTACGATACCGACGTAGTATTCCTCCGTGCCCAGGGCTTGTGGCAAAATGCCCTCGACAAAGCAGTGGGCACAGTTTATGCCAATGCCGATCGTGACGGACGCAAGCTGATTGCCCTGTGGCGTATATCCATTGACAGCCTCCTCTCAGCCGAACGTCCGCTCCTGGAGCTCTTGTACCCCGACAATCACGCCATGGCTGAAGAGCTCCTGATGGATATCTACAAGGATGCCGGGTTTGAGAAGTAATCCTCAGGCCATTCAATTGATCGAATAGTCAATTGAACAAGCAGTACGACACCCGCAGGTTGGTAATTAGTACCAAGCTGCGGGTGTCTTCGCATATACGTTTATCAGTTTTTTTCTGGAAGGCAGCCCAGGTATTGTTGGGCAACAATCAGAAGATTGACAAGCGGTATCCTGCTTGGTTTTAGTTCTTGCGTACAGAGTACTAGTAGCTCGTCTGACAGATATAACTTCTGCTGTACAAAAAGAGCGGATTTCCGCTCATATAATCCGCTCATATAATACTAATGTATTCCTGTTTTTGATCTGTGATTGCATACAGCATTACAGTGTTATTAGTATGATCAGTCTTATAAAACACTAACCATCTCATTGTTATCAAAATACGGTATCCTTGGCGTCTTAGAATAGTATAGTGAGGTTGGATCCCTCTTTCAGGAAATTCCTGTAATTTCATGATATCTTCTTCAATCCGATTAAGGATATTGAGTGCAACATCTACATCTCCCGAATCATCAGCAATATAAAAAATGATACTATTTAACTGATCATTAAATATGTCAGTTCGCTTTATCTTGTATATCATCTGTTTTTCCTTGCTAGCAGACGGCTTCTAATGTCACTAAGAGTATCCTCAACAGGTGCAACGTGACCTGAAGAAACGTCTTCTTCTGCATCTGCAAGCATACGAAGTAAATCAAGTTCTGCTTTCATCTGAGCATAATCAGTCTCCCCAAGGAGAACTGTATCATTTCTTCCATTTACTGTTATATGTATAGGTTGGCGTAGTTCTCTGCATAATTTAGATATTTCATTATAATGATTCCGAAGATCAGCAGACGGCCTGATTAGTTCCATAATTCCACCCTCTTTCACACTATATGCATATTATATCATAATACGTCTATATGTGCAACGTTTTTAAAAGCGTATTACATCATAAATGCAATACGCTTTTTTGATATATGAGATATTACAGTATGTATTTCCGGATATCCTGCTCTTCGCGGAACGTGTGCAGATGTTCATGCACATATTCTTCCGTGATGTTCAGGTATACATCAGGCATCTCTTCACCGCCCGCATTGAATGAGATATCTTCCAGCAGTTCTTCAAACACGGCGTGCAGCCTGCGAGCGCCGATGTCCTCACCGGTCTCATTTGCCGAGAATGCAGCTTCGGCGATTGCGGAGAGTGCTTCGTTTTCAAATGTGATATGTACCTTATCCGTTTCAAGGAGTGCCGCATATTGCCTTGTCAGCGCATTGTCCGGCTGTACAAGGATATTCACGAAATCCTCACGTGTAAGGCTACTGAGCGTTACGCGAACCGGGAAGCGTCCCTGGAGTTCCGGGATAAGGTCTTCCACTTTCGCTACATGGAACGCACCCGCAGCGATAAACAGCATAAAGTCGGTTTTTACTGAACCATATTTCGTATTGACAGTACTTCCTTCCACGATTGGAAGGATGTCTCTCTGTACGCCTTCACGGGAAACATCAGGACCATGTCCGCCTGCAGAGCGGCCTGCGATCTTATCGATCTCATCAATGAACACGATACCGTTCTCTTCAGCACGCCTGAGCGCTTCTTCCTGAACAGAATCCTGATCGATCAGTTTCTCAGCTTCTTCAGCAAGCAGGATCTTTCTTGCTTCTTTGATCTTCAGCCTGCGCTGTTTAGTACGCTTCGGCATGAACCCGCCCATCATATCGCCTAGATTGATCGCATTGCCGCCGACTTCGAGCTCAGGTGATTTTTCCTCAACTTCGACTTCGATCTCCCTGTCTTCCAGGAGTCCCTTGCGGAGCTGATCCCGTATTTCGTCTCTGCGGCCGCTCAGGCGCTCTTTCTCTTCGTCCGATACAGCGGGCGTATTGTTACTTGGCGTGCCCAGAAACGCCTGAAATGGGTTGTTACTGGGCTTCTTGGGCGGGAAGACCATCAGATCGATCAGTCTTTCCTCCGTCATTACTTCGGCACGGGTGCGTACGCGTGCTTCATGCTCTTCACGTACCATGCGGATCGAGTTCTCGACCAGGTCACGGATAATGCTTTCCACATCTCTTCCGACATATCCGACCTCCGTGAACTTGGTCGCCTCCACCTTGACAAAAGGTGCTTGTACGAGCTTGGCAAGCCTGCGTGCGATCTCAGTTTTACCGACACCGGTCGGTCCGATCATCAGGATGTTCTTAGGCGCGATCTCCTCGCGCATTTTCTCATCAACGCGTGACCTGCGGTAGCGGTTACGCAGTGCGATCGCGACAGAGCGCTTCGCCGCTTCCTGTCCCACGATATATCGATCCAGTTCGCGAACGATCTCGCGCGGAGTCAATTCTTTCATGTCTGTCCTCCTAAAGGGTCTGTCTGGTCTTTAACCGGCACTCCGGTCAAACCTCTTCAACAATGATATGATCATTTGTGAATACGCAGATGGAAGCAGCTACATGCAGCGCCTTTTCCGCGATCTCAGCGGCTGAAAGCTCTGTGTTTTCCATCAGTGCGCGTGCAGCAGCCAGCGCATAGTTTCCGCCTGAACCGATCGCGCAGATCCCGTCGTCCGGATCGATGACTTCACCGGTACCCGATACGATCAGCATATTTTCCGCGTCCGCTACGATCATCATAGCCTGCAGCTGCCGCATAGCTTTATCCGCACGCCAATCCTGTGCAAGAGAAACGGCTGCACGCTCGAGGCTTCCGCCACACTGTTTTAGCCGCTCCTCAAAGCGCTCGCAAAGCGAAAATGCATCCGCGACAGAACCTGCAAAGCCTGTCACGACTTTTCCGCCGAAGATCCTGCGGACCTTTTTCGCACTATTCTTAAATATCGTATTTTCACCCATTGTTACCTGTCCGTCACCGGCAATCGCAATCTTTCCATTGCGTTTGACGGCACAGATCGTAGTTCCCATCATAGCCATGCTAAAACTCCTTTCGTCGTTCATGCATATACATCATATCAAATCCGGTTCAATCTGCAAGAAATAGCCGCTTAATTGTCATTATCCGTGCACCATTTCCGCAGATCCTCGATTGCACGTTTGCTGATTTCATCATAGCGGTCCAACTTCTTGCGCACGCGTTTCTCGAGCGGATCGATCAGTCCGAAGGTAATATTCATCGGCTGATAGTTCCCGTTCGGTGTCGACACATAACGCGCAAGCGCACCGATTGCAGTCGTAGTTGGGAATGTGATTCTATCTTTCCCCTGAAGCTGTCTTGCCAGTGCAATACCGGCAGCAAGACCGCTCGCAGTGCTTTCAACATATCCTTCCACGCCTGTCATCTGTCCTGCAAAAAAGATGTCGGGACGACTGATCATACGGTAGTTATCATCCAGGAAACCAGGACTCTGCAGGAATGTATTGCGGTGCATCACACCGTAGCGTGCGAATTCCGCATTCTCAAGCCCCGGAATCATGCCGAACACGCGCCTCTGCTCAGGGAACTTAAGCCGTGTCTGGAATCCCACGATATTATACAGGCTCGCGGAAGCATCATCCTGACGCAGCTGTACGACTGCATACGATTCCCGGCCCGTTTTCGGATCGATCAGTCCAACAGGCTTGAGCGGTCCAAAGGCGAGCACCATATGTCCGCGCTTTGCCATGCTCTCAACTGGCATACAGCCTTCAAAGACCATGTTCTCTTCAAAACCATGCACAGGCGCAGTCTCCGCGTTTATGAGCGCTTCAACAAAAGCATCATACTGTTCCCTGTCCATCGGACAGTTCAGATAATCATCTCCGCGTGCATATCGGGATCCGCGGTAGACCTTATCCATGTCGATCGAATCCGCTGTTACGATCGGCGCTGCCGCGTCAAAGAAGTGAAGCGTGCTCATACCTGGCAGTGCTTCAATTGCTTTCGCGAGCGCGTCGCTTGTCAGGGGGCCTGTAGCAATGATCGCAGGGCCGTCCGGCAATTCCGTGATCTCCTGCTCCATAACAGTTACCAGCGGATGCTCACGCAGTGTATCTGTAATATAGCTGGAAAAGGAATCCCGGTCCACGGCAAGAGCGCCGCCAGCGGGTACCTGTGCCTTGTCAGCCGCTTTCATGATCAGCGAATCAAGAATCCGCATTTCTTCCTTAAGCAATCCGACAGCATTCTGAAGCCGCGCAGAGCGCAGGGAGTTGCTGCAGACGAGCTCGGCAAAGAGAGGGCTCTTATGAGCGGGACTCATCTTCCGGGGCTTCATTTCGATCAGAGTGACCTCAATCCCACGCTTTACCAGCTGCCACGCCGCCTCGCATCCAGCGAGTCCGGCGCCGATTACAGTTGCTTTCATTCCTTATCCTCGTTTGGGGCAGCGATCCTGCAGCGGCAGGTCTCATTCGAGCAAAGATACCAGCTCTCGCCCTTGCCGTTGCGCTTCATTGTCATATAACTCCCGCACTTCGGGCACTTCTCTTCAACCGGCATCTCCCAGCTCACGAAATCACAGGTGGGATAATTCTCGCATCCATAGAAGCGGCGGTTTTTCTTGCTCATCTTCTCAAGCAGCCGTCCCCCGCACTTCGGGCATTTCACATTAATATAGTTCAACACAGGCTTGGTATTGCGGCAGTCAGGGAAGTTCGGGCAGGCAAGGAACTTGCCGAAACGTCCGACACGGTACACCATCCTGGATCCGCACTTCTCGCAGATCTCATTGCTGGGTTCATCATGAATTTCAACCTTTTCGATGGTCTTTTCAGCCTGCTTTAGCGTTTTCTCAAATCCGGGATAGAATTCACGCAGGACCTGTTTCCAGTCAACCTTGCCTTCTTCGATCTCATCCAGGCGTGTCTCCATCTGCGCGGTGAACTCAGTATCTGCTATCTCAGCAAAGTACTGCGTCATAACACTTGTGACCATGCGTCCGAGCTCGGTGGCGAAGAGGCGTTTGTTCTCACGTGTGACATACCCGCGGGCAATGATCGTGGTAATGGTCGGCGCATAAGTAGACGGGCGTCCGATGCCTTTCTCATCCAGCATGCGCACCAGGGACGCTTCGGTATATCTTGCGGGTGGCTGTGTGAAATGCTGCTCGCTGTCAATGCTCTGTATCGTGACAGGATCTCCCACATTCAGCTGCGGCAGAACATTCTCGCTTTCTTCTCCGGCTTCATCGCTGCTCTCCTCATAAATGCTCGTAAAACCGGCAAAACGCTTTTTCTCGCCGTAGAAACGCAGTACGGTCTTGCCGCTGCTGAGCTCCATGCTCATGGTGTCATATACGGCGACCGTCATCTGGCTCGCAAGGAAACGGGAATAGATCAGCTTATACAGCTGATACTGCTCTTTCGTCAGGGAAGGTTTGATCTTATCAGGCGTCCTCAGCACATCCGTCGGACGGATCGCCTCATGCGCATCCTGAGCATTGCTTCTGCCCTTGTACATGATGGGTTCCTTGGGCAAATAATTATCACCGAAAGTTGCTCCGATATACTCACGAACAGAATTAAGCGCTTCATCACTGACGCGAACAGAGTCGGTACGGATATACGTAACGAGGCCCTGCATTCCCTCGCCCTGCAGCTCAATTCCTTCATACAGCTGCTGAACGACCTGCATGGTTTTCTGTGTAGTAAAGTTCAGCTTACGTCCTGCTTCCTGCTGAAGAGAAGACGTTGTGAACGGCG
>JAFYDF010000105.1 GCA_017544935.1 Clostridia bacterium | reverse complement strand
GCCGGGCGGCGAAGAGAACATGCTGATGTTCTTTACCAGCGGCACTTCGGGTTATCCCAAAATCGCTGTGCATACATTCACATACCCGCTTGGACACTTCGTCACGGCAAGGTACTGGCACCAGGTCGATCCGAACGGCCTGCATCTGTCCATTTCTGATACCGGCTGGGCGAAATCGATGTGGGGCAAGCTGTATGGACAATGGCTGTGCGAAGCACCGCTGTTCATCTATGACTTTGACCGCTTCCATGCTGAGGACATTCTGCCAATGTTCGGCAAGTACGGCATCACCACCTTCTGCGCCCCGCCGACCATGCTGCGCATGATGATCCGTGAGGATATCCGCAAGTATGACCTATCTTCCGTCAAGCATATGACGACTGCCGGCGAAGCCCTGAACCCTGAAGTCTTCCGCCGCTTCCAGGAAGCGACTGGCCTGTCCATCATGGAAGGCTTCGGCCAGTCGGAAGGCACAGTGCTTGTGGCAAATACCGTTGGTATGACGCCTAAGCTTGGTTCTATGGGCAAACCTGTGGCGAGCTATGATATTGACATCTTCGACGCGGAAGGCAAACCCGTTCCGGTCGGTACCTCGGGTGAGATCTGTATCCGTATGGACAAAGGCCGTCCGTGCGGACTTGTCAAGGAATACTACCAGGATGAGGAAAAGACTAAGGATGCTTTCCGCAATGGGCTGTATCATACCGGCGACGTTGCGTATAAGGATGAGGACGGATACTTCTGGTACGTGAGCCGCATTGACGACGTGATCAAGAGCAGCGGCTACCGCATCGGTCCGTTCGAAATCGAGAATGTGATCATGGAACTGCCCTATGTGCTCGAGTGCGGCGTTTCCGCAGCGCCCGACCCGATACGCGGACAGGTAGTCAAGGCCAGTATCGTGCTGACCAAGGGCACAGAACCTACTGACGAGCTCAGAAAAGAGATCCAGGACTACGTCAAGTCACATACCGCACCCTACAAGTATCCGCGTATTGTAGTCTTCCGTGACAGCCTGCCCAAGACGACCAGCGGCAAGATCCAGCGCAATCAGCTGTAAGCGATGAGAACAAAAAGGATCACGCTCTTTGCCGGGCATTACGGAAGCGGCAAGACAAACATAGCAGTCAATTACGCGCTTTTCCTGGCGAAGCAGGGACTTCGAGTATCCCTGGGGGATCTGGACATCGTCAATCCGTACTACAGGGCGAAGGACAGCGAGAAGGAACTGTCAGCAGCCGGCGTGAAGGTGATATCGTCCGCCTACGCGAACAGCAATGTGGATGTGCCCGCCATGCCGCAGGAAGCTTACGCGCTGACTGAGGACAAGACAACGCACGCGGTGCTCGACATCGGCGGCGACGACCGCGGCGCGCTGGCGCTGGGCAGATATGTGCCCGCGATCCAGGAAGAGAACGAGTATGAAATGCTCTTTGTGTTCAACCGCTCGCGCCCGCTGACGCGCGACGCGCAGAGCGCGCTGGGTATCCTGCGGGAAATCGAGGAAGCGTGCCGGCTTCCGTTCACGGGTATCGTGCATAACACGAACCTCGGACGCGAGACGAGGCCGGAAACGCTCCTTGACGCACTGCCCGCACTCCATGAACTTGAGAAGCTCAGCGGGCTGCCCGTGATATTCACGGCGGCGCGCAGCGACATAGCCGCCCGTCTCCCAACGGAGATAGGCGAGGTATTTCCGATAACACTGCAAAAAACGATTTGGTAGAGGAGATAGGCATTATGGCAAAGGTAACATTCGAAAAGGATCTGTGCAAGGGCTGCGGCCTGTGTGTCACGGCATGCCCGAAGGGGATCCTGTCACTGAGCAAGGATGAGATCAATGCCAAGGGACACCACCCCGCCCAGATCGACGATCAGGACAAGTGCATCGCCTGCGCTTTCTGTGCCACGATGTGTCCTGACTGCGTGATCACGGTGGAAAAGTAAGGAGGGAAAAGCCATGGCAGACAAAATCCTGATGAAGGGCAACGAAGCGCTGGCTGAGGCCGCGATCATGGCCGGATGCCGGCATTACTTCGGATACCCGATCACACCGCAGACCGAGGTCGCGGCATACATGTCCCGCCGCATGCCCAAGATCGGCGGCACCTTCCTGCAGGCCGAGAGCGAAATTGCGGCCATCAATATGGTCATTGGCGCTGCCGCAGCCGGAAAGCGCGCTATGACCTCTTCCTCCAGCCCCGGAATCTCGCTGAAGAGCGAGGGTATCAGCTATATGGCCGGATGCGATCTGCCGGGACTCATTGTAAACGTACAGCGCGGCGGCCCGGGCCTTGGCGGCATCCAGCCCTCACAGTCTGACTATTTCCAGGCCACCCGCGGCGGCGGGCACGGTGACTATCACCTGCTGGTGCTGGCCCCGTCTTCTGTCCAGGAGATGGCTGACCTCGTATTCAAGGGCTTTGACCTTTCCGAAAAATACCGCATGCCCTGCATGCTGCTGGCAGACGGCACAATGGGTCAGATGATGGAGCCTGTGGAGCTGCCCGAACAGAAGGGTGAAAGCATTGAAAAACCATGGGCGCTGACCGGTACGGAAGGCAAGCGCAAGCCAAACATCATCAACTCGCTGGCGCTTGCGCCGCATGAGCTGGAGGAGTGGAACCAGATCCGCTTCCGCCGCTATGAAGAAGTAATGGCAAACGAGCAGATGAGCGAGAGCTACCGTATGGAAGACGCAGAGATCTGCGTTGTTGCATTCGGCATTGCCGCCCGCGTGAGCCAGAACGCAGTTGATACCGCACGTGCGAAAGGCATCCGTGTCGGCATGGTCCGCCCGATCTCCCTCTGGCCGTTCCCCGAGAAAGCATTGAAAGCGGCTGCCGCCCAGTGCAGAAGCTTCATTTCCGTTGAACTGAACATGGGCCAGATGATCGAGGATGTGCGCCTGGCTATCGAGTGCCGCCGTCCCGTGAGCCTCTGCTGCCGTACAGGCGGCATGATTCCTTCGCCGGACGAAGTGGTTGCTGCCATTGAGAAAGCTGCTGAAGGAGGGGACAAGGCATGATCGTTTTTGAAAAGCCCAAGGCGCTGACAGACGCCCCGCTGCATTACTGCCCGGGCTGCACCCACGGCATTATCCACCGGCTGGTAGCCGAGGCAATGGACAGCCTTGATATCACCGGCCGTACGATCGGTGTCGCATCGGTCGGGTGCTCGGTGTTCACCTACAATTATTTCAACTGTGATATGGTCCAGGCTGCTCATGGCCGTGCGCCGGCAGTTGCGACCGGCCTTAAGCGTGCTGATCCCTCCAAGATCGTCTTTACCTATCAGGGCGACGGTGACCTGGCCTCAATCGGTACTGCTGAGACCGTGCATTCCGCAGCACGCGGCGAGAATATCACGATCATCTTTGTGAACAATGCGATCTACGGAATGACCGGCGGCCAGATGGCACCTACCTCACTTCCCGGACAGGTCACGCAGACCAGCCCTTACGGCCGTGACGTGAATACGGTCGGCTACCCCGTGCGCATCTGCGAACTGCTGGCCACACTGGACGGTACCGGATACGTGGAGCGTGTTGCAGTCAATAACGTCAAGAACGTACGTGCCGCCAAGAAGGCAATCGAAAAGGCTTTCCGTAACCAGGTGGAGGGGAAAGGCTTCT
>JAFYDF010000104.1 GCA_017544935.1 Clostridia bacterium | reverse complement strand
GGCATGAAGCAGTACCTGGTTCCATATCTCATGAGCAGCCATCCGGGCAGTACCCTGAACGACGCGGTACAGTTGGCACTGTACCTTAAGCATAAGGGTGTGCAGCCCGAACAGGTGCAGGACTTCTATCCGACCCCCGGTACACTGAGCACCTGTGCCTACTATACTGGGCTCGATCCGCGGACCATGAAACCCGTATTCGTGCCTAAGACACAACGTGAAAAGGACATGCAGCGTGCGTTGCTGCAATGGCGCGAGCCGAAGAACCACCCGCTGATCCGCCAGGCACTCAGACAGTGCGGAAGGGAAGACCTGATCGGCTACGGCCATAACGCGCTCGTTCCGCCGGCACATTCCGAAAAAAGTGCCCGTGTCCCAAGAAATCCCCGTCCGAAGAACCTTCGAAAACCCTCAAAATAAAAAATATTATTTTTAACAAAATACCACTTGACACAGCATACAATGCGTGATATAGTATGTTGCGTCAAGTGGTATTATGCTTGAAACAGTCAAGTGGTATCAAACTTGAGAAGGAGGGTTTTATGTTGGACGCACAGTTAAAGCGCGGGCTGATCGAAGCCTGTATCCTGAAGCTGCTGACGAAGGGCGATTCCTACGGCTACCAGCTGGTGCGGGAAGCCGAAGAAGTACTGTCAATTTCCGAATCAACGCTATATCCGGTACTACGTCGTCTGGAGACTGCCGGTGCGCTGACAGTCTACAGCATGGAGCATAACGGACGGCTGCGTAAATATTATGCAGTTACGGATGTGGGCAGAAAGAAGATCAATGAATTCCTGACCGAATGGGAAGATGTTATGAAGGTCTATGACTTTATCAGGAGGGATCAACATGACGCGTGAGCAGTTTTTGAATGAACTGAAAGCAGCACTGACTGCTATGGAAGAAAAAGAGAAGGAAGCCGTTCTGTCTTATTACGCTGAAATGATCGATGACCGCATCGAGGCCGGTATGAGCGAGGAAGCCGCGGTAATGGCGATGGAGCCCGTCCCTGAGATCGCTGCGCGCGTTCTAGAGGAAGCCGGAATCGGGGAGCAGCCTGCCCAGGAGCAGAAGACAGCATCCGATGAGAACGGTAAAGTGATCACCCGTTCCGCGGCTGATGTCCGCGAGCTCATCGTCCGTGCGGAATGCAAGAAAATCACGATCGTTTCCGGCGATACCGAAGAAGTAACGCTGCGCTACAATATCAGCAGCAACGATATCTTCCAGCTGCATGAGAATGATGGTGTGATCAGCCTTGAGCATAAGATCCGTCCGATCACCAGTTTTATGAACGAGCAGAAGGCCGGGACAGAGGATATGACTCTGGATTCGATCCTCTCTTCGGCTGCGAAATTCCTCGGCAACCTTGGCGAGCGCATCGTCCAGGTCGGCAGCAACTTCCTGTCCGACAATCCCGATAACGAAATCGAGATCACCCTGCCGGAGACCTTTACCGGCCGCCTGCATGCAGGTACGAGCAATGCGCGCATCAGTGTGGAGGATGTCAATTTCTCGCAGCCTCTCGTTCTCACGACTAGCAACAGCCGTATTACGCTGGATGAAGTCAAATGCCTTGGCGGCCTGACTGCGACGACCAGCAACGCGCGCATCACGCTGAATGATGTTCATGCTGCATCTCTGCACCTGAATACGAGCAACGGCGCAGTGACCCTGGAAGATGTGATCGCAGTGGCTGAGATTGAAGCTGCGACCCGCAACGGTGCGATCGATGTCAATGATACAGAATGCGGCGGAACGCTGCGCCTGAACACGAGCAACTCGCATGTTGAATTGGAAGATGTGGCGGCTCCTTCGATCAGCATCCGTACGAGCAATGCTTCTGTGTCCGGTACTGTACGCGGCACCCGTGAGGAATACACGATCACGAGCACCACGTCGAACGGCGCGAACCGTTTGGGCAGCAGCATCGGCGGTGAAAAAACCCTGAATGTGATCACCAGCAACGGCTCGATCACCCTGGGATTCGAAGAAGAATAACCGCAGGGGGCTGTGGGTCCTGGTACCCGCAGTCCCTTTTTGAATTCTGACAAGATCCAAAGGCCTTTACGGCAGTAGGAGAGGGATCGGTATGGCGGGCAAAGATAAGAGCGGGAACGTTTTCTCCAACAGGAACTTCCGACTGGTTTTTCTCGGCGCACTCGTTTCTGAGCTTGGAGCGACGCTTTACAGTTTCGCGGTCAGCTTCTATATCCTTGACATAAGCGGGAACAATGCGTTCCTGCAGGGATTGTATCTAGCGCTCTGCGGAGTTGCGCTGCTTATCTTCACGCCTGTCGGCGGCGTGCTGGGGGACAGATTCAACAAAGCAAAGATCATGTTTCTCTGCGACTATATAAAGGGCGGCATGATCATCCTTGCGACCATCCTTATGCTGCTGCTTAAGGAACCGAGCGCTCAGATCGCGATCCTGTTCTGCATCGGTATCGTCGGCAATGCGGTCAGCGGCATCTTCAATCCCGCGGCCGGTGCCCTTTTCCCGCACATCATTGATGAGGACAAACTGCAGCAGGCGAATGCCTACTTCACGATAAAGAATTCGCTGGAGGGCATCTTTGGAATCATTCTTGCCGGTATCCTGTATTCGGCTCTGCCGATCCATACGCTCTTCCTGATGGTCGGACTCTGCTTTGTTGCATCCGGCATTTCGGAAATGTTCATCCGCTATAAGCATCATCCTTCCGAAGAACGCATGACGCTCAAGCTTGCCGCACGTGACATGGCTGACGGAATACGGTATCTGAAATCGAAAAAAGCGATCCTGGCAATGATGGCCTCAGCTCTGTTCATAAATTTCTTCTTCACACCTGTAAGCAGCAACTTCATTCCGTACTTTGTCAAGACAGATATAGCCGGAGCACCGTCCTATCTGTTTGATAAGCTGCTGAAGCCTGAACTCTGGTCTTCTATATTCAGCGTATGCATCGGGATCAGCTCGCTGGTCGGCGCAGCTGTCCTCAGTGCACGCCCTCAGGAAGAAAAGATTGGATTCCGCACTGCTGTCCGTCTCTGCTTAATGGCCGGGGTCGTTATTATGATGGCTGTCTCTTACTGGTGGTTCGTGGAACGCGGGACATCGCTGAATGCATTCCTGATCGCGTTCTGCGCAGGCTGCCTCATGACAGGCTTCCTGGTCTCTTATGTCAATATCCCGATCAATACCACCATGATGCGTATCGTTGACAAGGACAAGCTCAGTAAAGTGACCAGCATCATCAGCATCATCTCGCAGGGTATGATTCCAATCGCGTCTGTTCTTGCCGGAGCAATCCTGGGATCCCTGGGCTCAACAATGCTGCTTGTTATATGTGCGGTCGGCTTCACAGCCACAGCAGTTCTGACGATTTTCAGCCGTACAATCAGGGAACTGTAGGGGAAACGGCAGGGCTTAAAGCTTAATGTTTACTTTCGCATGATTGCCGAAACGGACGAATTGTGGTAGGATATAAGCGAAAGAGTACTGCTTGTCACGGGAGGAATCGGACATGCGCAGACTATCGCTTATTCTGATTGTGATCCTGATGCTGGCCGCTGCGATGCCTGCATCAGCTGAAACGTATCATTTTGCCAATATCTTCATGAGTGTTGAAGTGCCCAATGCGACATATCTGACCCAGCTGACCCCTGATAAACTGGAAGATAACGAAGCCTATATCACGAGTATCGGCGAGACCGTTGAATCCATGAAACAGAAGTTCGCTGACGAGGGGATCCTGCTGTGGGCATACGATGCAGAAAAAGGACGCACACTGATTATTTCTGCCGTACAGGACGATTCAGCCAAGACACTGTTTGATATTAACCAGCAGACCGCGGACACCCGTGCGTCTTACCGTGCGAACCATACCAATGGCGTTTTTTACAGCAAGACCGACTATTCCTTCGAAAGCTGTGAATGGAAGAACTTCGGCAATGAACAGGGCCGCTTCCTGATGCTCAAGTACGCCCGCCGTATGGACGGCAAGATCGCATACCGTGGGCTGTGGCGCCGTACGATCCGCAACGGATATTCGATCACGCTCGACATGCGTGTAGGTGCGCGCCAGATCCAGGCCGGTGATATCACCGCGCTCAACAAGATCCAGGATACCATTTCCTTCATGCAGATCTCCACTGCGCCGGATGCACCGCTGACATTGGGCTTTACCGCCCCGCCTCCGGAAAGTGCGGACACTTCCAGTTTTACTGTCAAAGGTGTTACGCGTCCCGGCGCGTCTGTGATCGTCGCATATGTTTCCATGCAGTCCGGACAGAACAAAGTGTTTTCCGCGACTGCCGACGGCAAAGGCCAGTTCTCTATCCCCGTAACGCTGGGCAGCCGCGATCTGTATAACGTGATCGTGAGCTCGACCGTCAATGAAGGCCTTGAATCGGAAGAGACGGTCAGCCAGGAGTTCTCAGTCGAGTATGATCCCAACAAGCTTCCGATCAGCTTCACTTCGCCGTTCCCTGAAGCTTTCACGACGGACACGTTCAAACTGACCGGTACCACTGCGACAGGCGTGACCATCCAGATGGTGGTCAACGGAACATTGACAACAAAAAAGACCGGCAACAACCGTACCTTCACCTTTACACTGGACACCTCGAATGAAGGTCAGTATGATATCCAGCTGACTTTCAGCAAGAAAGATTTCGATACCAGGATCTTCCAGTACTCTATCATGCGAGAAATGGATGATGCCCAGCGCGCGCAGTCTGCCCGTGATAATTCGATCAGTCCTGAGTATGCAAAGCTGCTGCGCTCGACTGCCGCGTATGAGGGCCGCATCATCCGCTATAAGGGTTATATCACTTCCGTACGTGAGAACGGAGGAGAATATGTGATTACCTTCGCGACCCAGAAGTCAGGCTCCTCATTCAAGAATCCGGTGATGGTGCTGAGCAGAGAGCCTGCCGAGGTCAATACCGATACGGCAGTCATGCTCTACGGTACGGTCACAGGAACATATTCAGCACTTGATGAATCGGGCAAGGAGACGACCTACCCGCGTGTCGACCTCGCGTTCTTCGACAGTATTACCAAATAAGACGGACGAAAAAAGAAAAATAATGATCAATCTTCGTTTTTCCTTTTCATTCCGGCCGTTTTCGTGTATAATACGTAAATGGATACGCTAATGGATAACAAAACTGAACAAGAACAGGGAGGAAAATCGCCGTGACAAGTCTGCTGACGACATGGGAAAAGGATCCGACCAGTGTACCGCGTGGCCCTCTGGGCATTATTGCCATGGCCGGCTGTGAAGAGCTGGGGGAAAAGATTAACCAGTGGCTGCTCAAATGGCACAGTCTGCAGGAAACTCAGGACGAAGAATATTACACCAGCCCCGGAGCGAACCGCGATACCTTCCTGATCAAGTCTGCCTGCCCTCGCTTTGGTACGGGCGAAGGTAAAGCAGTGCTTCGTGAAAGCGTACGCGGTTACGACATCTTCATCATTGTCGACTGTTTCGCCCACAATGTGACCTACCGCATGTACGGGCAGGATGTACCGCTTTCACCGGATGATCATTTCCAGGATCTGAAACGCGTGATCGCGGCGATCTCCGGCCGTGCAAAGCGCATAACCGTTATCATGCCCATGCTGTATGAAGGCCGCCAGCACCGCCGCACGACACGTGAGAGCCTGGACTGCGCGATCTTCCTGCAGGAACTGGTGCATATGGGGATCAATGACATCATCACCTTTGATGCCCATGACCCGCGCATGGTGAATGCCGTGCCGCTCAGCGGCTTCGAAAACGTCATGCCGACCTACCAGATGCTTAAGGCTCTCTGCCGTGTGGAGAAGGAGCTGCGCATTGATAAGGCTCACATGATGGTCGTAAGCCCAGACGAAGGCGCCGTACAGCGCAACATCTACTATTCATCGATTCTTTCGCTCGATATGGGCATGTTCTATAAGCGCCGCGATTATACGACCGTCGTCAACGGCCGTAACCCCATCGTGGCGCACGAATACCTGGGCGCCGATGTGGAAGGCAAGGATATCCTGGTAGCTGACGATATGCTCGCTTCCGGTGACTCCATGATCGATGTGTGCCGCGAACTGAAGAAACGCAAGGCTAACCGCATCTATGCCCTGACCACTTTCGCACTGTTCACTTCCGGACCTGAGGCGTTCCGTAAAGCCTGGGAGGAAGGAATCATTACGAAAGTCATTGCTGCCGATCTGACCTACTGCGCGCCCGAAATCAAGGAAGAGCCCTGGTTCGTGCTTGCGGATATGAGTAAATACATTTCATACCTGATTGCTACGCTGAACCATGACCGCTCCCTGCACGGGCTGCTGAATCCCTATAACCGCATCAAGGCGCTGCTGCAGCGCTATCATGAAGAGCAGGCGGCGATGGGGATCACCATGGTGTAAGGAAAAATGACGGAAGAAAAGAAATCTGAGATAATAGAATCGGAATCTGCCCTGGCGGTTCAGGAAACTGAAGAAAAAAAGACAGGCCTTATGCGTGGCGCTAAGGACTTCTTTGAGAACACTTTTGCGACGCTCAAGGGCAAGGACCTGAACCAGGCTGTTGAGGAATTCTCGGGTGAAATGACGCTTGTCGTCGAGGGAATGAGCGAGGATCTGGCCAGCCTGCGTCAGTACGCGGACAAGACGAGCGCGCAGCTGACGATCACTGAGGAAAAAATGCTCCGCCGCGACGAGACCAGAAAAGGTGAGATCGATGAGCTGCGCGATATGCAGAAGCAGCTTATCAAGCGCCTGGACGCTGCGGACAAGCGTATGGCGGATATGGATAAGGCAATCAAGGAAGCAGAGAAAAAGCCCAAGAAGATGGGCCTGGGAGCGATCCTGCGCCAGGCTACCTGGATTGCCGCCATCGTCTGCGGGGCCTGGGTCATCGTGACGCTGCTCAAGCTTATAGGGAAGTGATCAAGATGCCTGCCTTTAATGAATTGGTAGAGAAATATAAGAAGCGCCGCCATGATACAGTGGTCGATGCCGTTACTACGGGATTGTCCATGGCAGAAAGTGTTACAGCGGACCTTGGGCTTCTTGAGGATACGGGTATTCTGACGGATACGCTCGAGACAGTCAGCGGCGTACTTCCTTTCGCGGTGATTGCCGTGACGGAAGAATGTAAGGTTCTGCTCGGCAAGAAGACCGGTTCCGCAGGAGCCGGGGATGCGGCTTATCGTATGCTGAAGACCGGTGCCGCCATGGGCGTCGGCGCGGCCGTGATCGCAACAGGTATTGGTGCTGTCGTGGCATTGCCGGCCGCGGTCGGTGTGCGGGTCCTGATGGACCGTTACCGCGCGAAGGCGCTGACAGGATACCGTGTAAGCATGCGCACGAAAAGGCTGAAAGCGCTGCGTGACGCGCGCGAGTCCCGGATCGTCGTGCCGGATGTCGCACCGCTGCTCGAACAGCCAACAGAATAATTCAGGCCGGGCTTGCCCGGCCTTTTCTGTGTAGAAGGAAATTGACAGGATGGTGACTTGCAATGAGTACTGCAGTAGTATATGTGCATGGAAAGGACGGGCTCGTTCAGGAAGCGGAACATTTTAAGACATTGTTCCCGGACTGTGAAGTGATTGGTTTTGACTATATGGCGGAAAATCCCTGGGAAGCAGTACCAGAGTTCAGCACATACTTTGCGAGGCTTTTCCCGCAATATGACTCGATCATTCTGATTGCGAACAGCCTCGGTGCCTATTTTTCCATGGAGTCGGGAATTGC
The DNA here is from genome assembly GCA_017544935.1 of Clostridia bacterium. Lineage (GTDB taxonomy): Bacteria > Bacillota > Clostridia > Christensenellales > Aristaeellaceae > SFMI01. Next base: position 1,778 of record JAFYDF010000104.1, on the reverse strand, counting down.
CCCGATGATCCGGAAAGCGTACTTTATCTCCCCTGTCGTCGATATGGAAAAACTGATCCTGAACATGATGTCATGGAAAGGCGTCACGGAAGAAGAGCTTCAGGAACAGGAGGTTATTCCAAACGAGTATGGTGATGATCTGTCTTGGGAGTATCTTTCCTATGTGCGCGAGCACCCAGTTGACTGGGATGTCCCGACAGAGATTCTGTACGGTGATCAGGATAACCTGACTTCGAATGAAACAATGGCTGCATTTGCCGAAAAGCATAAAGCAAGCCTTACAGTCATGCAGGGCGGAGAACACTGGTTCCATACAGAAGAACAGATGCGGTTTCTTGATGACTGGATCATTAATCTGAAAGCCAAAATGGAATAAATAGATAGTAAGAGAATAATTAACAGCGGTGTCGGCATTATGCACGGCACCGCTATTCATTATGATAATGAGGTTCAAGACCTGTCCATCTCTTGCTGAAACTGCAACTATAGGAAGAGTAAGAATGAAACGATAATGATGATTCCAAATGGGAAAATGCCAATAATGTATTGCTATTGTGCGTACAATTGTGTATAATATAATCAAGCTAATTTCGAAAGGAATGGGGATAATGGCTAAAACATCAAATTTGTATGCACGAATTGAACCCGAAGTGAAAGAGCAAGCGGAAATGATTTTGTCCGCGCTTGGCATTCCCGTTTCCAGTGCAATCAACATGTTCTATAAGCAAATAATACTACAGCGTGGGATTCCTTTTGAAATGAAGCTGCCTGTAGATCATGTCCCTGATATGAGCCAGCTTTCTGGCAAACAGCTGGATAATGAGCTGGAAAAAGGCTATTCTGAAATAACAACAGGCCATTCAAAACCCGCAAATAAAGTCTTTGCTGCTATTAGAAAGGATTATGGTGTGTGAAGTATACCGTAATGATTTCTGAACATGCAGAAGCCGATTTAAGGAGTATATTTGAGTATATAGCTTTCGAATTGCAATCTGTAGATAACGCTGTGGCACAAATGGAAAGGCTTGAGATCAAAATAACAGCGCTCTCCAGTATGCCGGAACGTTACCGTCACTTTGAAAGAGAACCTTGGCTTTCACGCGGCCTACGTATTATGCCAGTAGACAACTATTGTGTGTTTTGCTTTTGTGATAACGAATTGAAAACTGTCAACATAACTCGTGTAATGTACGGTGGCCGTAACTTTGAAGTTGAGCTGGCAAATGATCTGAATGATAAGTCTGAATAATCAGCAAAACATAAAGCAGTCCGAAAGGACTGCTTTTAACACAATATGCATCCAAGACTATTTTGAATCGTTATTCTGAATAATAAGATGGAACAATCCATCTGTCCAACCATTGCAGAAGCTGCGGCAGCAGGAAGAGCACGAGCGAAACGGATATAATCGCGCCGCGGGCCAGCATTGTGCCTATGGAAGAAATATAGAATACACTGCTGATGATCCCAACGGTGAATCCGGCAACACTCAGGGCGGCACCGCTGGTCAGAATGGTCGGCAGGGAAAGCCGGATGGCTTCCCTGGCTGATTCTTTTTTATCCGCATGCGTACGCAGAGCGCGGTAATGATTTGTCAGCAGGATGCCGTAATCGACTGTTGCACCCATCTGCAGCGCAACACAGATGAGGTAGCACATGAAGAAGACGCTGTTGTCCAGAATGTTGGATACACACATATTGATCCAGATCGCGCCTTGGATCACGCATACAAGCAGCAGGGGAATGACCGCGGAACGGAAAGAGATAAGGATGATCAG
>JAFYDF010000103.1 GCA_017544935.1 Clostridia bacterium | reverse complement strand
GCACCCATCTGCAGTGCCACGCAGATAAGATAGCACATGAAGAAGACACTGTTATCCAGGATGTTGGATACACACATATTGATCCAGATCGCGCCCTGGATCACGCATACAAGCAGCAGGGGAATGACCGCGGAACGGAAAGAGATAAGGATGATCAGCAGGATCAGACCGATTGTGATCAGGTTGACACGGAGCATATCGCCTTTGAAGGACGTCGCGATATCGTCGAGTGCGACCGGAACACCTGCGAGCGCAGAATCATCTGCATAATGACCGCGAAGAATAGTTTTGATCTGCAACAGGGCATCATGCGCTTCCGGCGTACCCGGCGTCAGATCCAGCACCAGCATGGCACGGGAATAATTGGGCCCGTTGAATGCTGCATCCGCCTGGTCAAGGAGCTCCTGAGCCTGCTGCAGCTGCGCGAGCGCGTCGCCGGGCACCAGGAAAGAGATACGCTGTAGTGCAGCAGAGAGTTTTTCAATCAGTGCGTCGCCTCGTATCGGCGTCTCAATGCGCAGAAGATTGAATATCGTCTGAACGTCACGTTCTTCACGTCCCAGAAGTGCCGCTGCACTGGCAGCATCATAATATGTATATGCCGCGCTTCCGGTCGTGACCATGGATAGTGTCTGCTGTACAACCGGATGCCCGTCCTGAGTCAGGGATTCCATCTGGCCGACCATATCCCGCTGACGTTCGATCCCGCTGTCGCTGCTGTCTTTGGGAAACAGCAGAACGACCTGGTTGGACTGGCCAAACAGGCGGTTTGTTTCCTGCGCGTCTACGCCTGTATCGCGTGCGGAGTATGTATAAACAGTCCTGCTTTGGAACACTATGCTCAGAACGACTAAGATTATAAGGCAGACGGGCACGAACCCGTGCAGGGCGGTACCGATTCGGTGGATAATGCGGCCGCTGAACCTGAGCGGTCTGTGCGATGTTTTATCAATCAAAGGAACGCAGAGGAGCATCACACCGGGCATGAACAGGAATACGGTCAGCATGCTGAGGACGATGCCCTTGGCAAGGACCATACCGATATCGAAACCGATCGTAAAGCTCATAAAAACCAGGGAAAGCATGCCCGCGACAGTCGTGAACGCACTCGAGGAGATAGGCATGAAAGTGTTGGCGAGAGCCTGCTGCATTGCGTCCTTAGGAGCGAGGCCTGTTGCGCGCATACGGTCAAATGCGTTCATCAGCATAATGGAGTAGTCAAGGGCCAAGGCCAGCTGCAGGATGGAAGCGACTGCAAACGTGATAAAGCTGATGGACGGAAAGATCCAGTTGGTACCCATGTTGAGCAGAATGGATACAGCGATTACCAGGAAGAAGATGACCGGTTCAAACCATGAGCGGGTCATGACCAGCATTACGATGAGAACGATAAGACAGGAAACGGCCATGACAGGCGGCATCTCACTGACGATACTTTCACGAAGCACACGTGATTCCTTAGGCCCGCCGCTGATCCAGACATTTTCACCTTTCAGATCCTCTTCGACTGCATCGAGGACCTTCTCACTGTTGCCGGCTGACATGAGAATGCTGATCTGACGGTATGTATGACCATTTTCGTTTCTGTAGTCCGTATCAGGATCATGGACAGCACGAAGTACGCCTTCCAGACAGCTGTATGCTGATGCTTTTTCCAGTGCCGTTTCAGGTGATGCATCGATCAGGACAACAGAGAGGGAAGTCGTGCTTTCAAATTCCCCGTTCATAAGCGCGAGCCCGCGCATCGTATCTGTATCAGAGCGAAGGTAAGAAGTCAGATCATAGTTCACATGTACGCGGGATATGGTCATTGCGCTGAAAACGCATGCAACGACCGCTGCAAGGATCCAGAAATACCGTGTACGGAGAATAAAACGGGCGGCTTTTTCTCTCATCGTCATTCTCCAGCCATCAGTAGCGTCCGCGGCGGTTCTGCATCGGGCGCGTATAGCGTACCGAAGCATCAAAGGACTTCAGAAGCAGATCTGTCTTTATGGACTGCAGTTCAGGCTCATCCCACAGGTTTTTCTGTTCCTGCGGGTCGTTATTCAGGTCAAACAGCTGCCCATAGCTGCTGCCATGGAAGACGTTTAGCTTCCAGCGCCCGTCGCAGTACATGCAGGCATAGGAACCGGTCCAGTCGTCTGGCAGTTCGATCTTTTCATCACCGGAGCGCAGCGCGTCATAATTGCGGTCTTCCTCAAGCGTCGCGTAGTACTCGGTACGGACGAACCTGCGTCCGGTATCATCGGCCCTGCCTTCGAGGACCGGGAGCAGCGATACGCCGTGTGTATCGGTAAGCGGAATACCGCAGAGCTCTGCCAGCGTAGGGACGATATCGGTAAGCTCCGTCAAGCCGTTATATTTGTAATCTTTCCTGAAGCGGGAGGGCATGGAGATGATCAGGGGGATATGTACCAGGCCTTCATAGAAACGACAGCCTTTATGCGTAAGTCCGTGGTCGCCCAGCATCTCCCCATGGTCCGAATTGAAAATGACGATCGTGTCATCGCGCAGTCCCAGATGGTCGAGCGCATCAATGATCCATCCGTAATGCCGGTCAACGATCTCGCACATTCCATAATAGCTTGCCTTGTTACGGCGCAGTGTATCATCGATAGGCCGTGCGTCGCTCTGATGGAAATAGCGGCGCAGCTTCTTATCACTTTCCAGATCGGATGGTGTAAAGACAGGATCAGGAAGATCACGGGCAAGATACTTTTCGGCCAGTTCATCCGGTGCGTCATACGGCGGATG
>JAFYDF010000102.1 GCA_017544935.1 Clostridia bacterium | reverse complement strand
TGATGGTCAAGACGAGCAATGACAGCTTCGTATTTGACGATGACGTCGTGCTGAATGTTGCTGCGGAAGACCTGTACTTCTTCGCGGAAGACGGCAAGCGTATCCGTAAAGGCGATGTTTCCGACTTCGACAGCTACATCCGCCGCGCAGGAGGGTTGAGCAATGCCTGAGAGAAAAACGCTCCGGACCTGCGCGAACATCGTCCTGGCGATATCGCTGGTGATGATCAGCTTCGGGTTCCTGGGGATCAAGATCAATCAGACGAAAGCGCCGGTTCCTTCGAGCTTCCTGATCGATCTATGTAAAAAGGTCGGCACGCCTATCACGATTATAGGCGCTGTTCTGCTGGTTGCTGCGATTATCGCGGGGAATACCACGATGCAGCGCCGAACAAAACTCTTTGATTATTTTCCATACTTGCTGATCATCCCTGCGGTTGCATTCCTGGTAGTATTCGTTGTATATCCGATGTTCAACGTCATCTACCTTAGCCTGTTCAACGGTACGGTCATGAATCCTACCAAGAGCTGGATGGGAATCAACAATTTCAAAATGATTTTCGTCGTTAAACGCGACTTTATAACGTCACTGAAGAACACGGCGGTCTATACTGCTGCCATGGTTATCGGACTGATCGCATTGTCCCTGGTTTTCGCATTGTGGCTTCAGAAAGACCGTAAGATCAACAATGTCGCTCAGACAGTCTTCTTCACACCGCATCTGGTTGCGTCTATCAGCTGCGCATTCATATTCCAGTGGATTATGAGCGGTCAGAGCTATGGTTTGTTCAACACGATCCTTCGTGCTTTCGGATTCCAGAAAATCGACTGGCTGAACAATCCGGATACGGCAATGGCTTGTATTATTCTGATGAACCTGTGGAAAAACATTGGATATCATACACTGATCATCATGTCAGCTTTGAAGTCGATTCCCAATGAGATCTACGAGGCTGCTGAACTGGATAATGCAGGTACGCTTCGCACATTCTTCAAGATTACCTTGCCGCTGCTCTCTCCGCAGATCTTCTTCCTGCTGATCACTATTACGACTGGCAGCTTTAAGGTATTTGACTCGATCAATGTCATGACCGGCGGTGGCCCCGGCGATGCGACAGAGGTTCTGGCACGTTACATCTACAAATACGCATTTACGCTGAATAAGCTGGGTGTAGCCAGCGCAGCGGGCGTTGCACTGATGGTTATTCTGATCCTTGTTACACTGATCGACTTTAAGGGCCTTGAGAAAAAGGTCCACTATCAGTAAGGAGGTGTGAGCAATGACAGATAAGGAATTCCGCGCCGAGCAGCGCCGTCGCCGTATCCGTAATTACTTGCCGCACCTTCCGGGCGATATCCTCAAGATACTCGCTATGGTCATATTTGTCTTCCCGTTCTACTGGATGGTGATCACTTCTTTCAAGACATTGAATGAATCGATCTCGGTTCCGCCCACAATGTTCCCATTCACTTTCAATACTGAAGCCTACTATATTGTGGTGACGAAGATGAACTGGTGGTCGTATGTGCGCAATACGGTCATTATCACGATTTCCGTCATTGTTCTTCAGCTGTTGGTAATGGTGCCAGCGTCGTACGCATTTGCTAAATTCCGCTTCTACGGCGCAGGTGTGTTTTTCGGTACTGTACTGATCGCATTCATGATCCCTACACAGATCACCTTTATTACGACTTATCTGACAATGGCCGACTGGAAACTGCTTAAGACCCTGTGGCCTCAGATCATTCCGTTTGGCGCTAATGCATTTGGTATCTTCATGCTGCGCCAGTCGTTCAAGCAGATTCCGGATGAGATCGTTGAAAGTGCCAAACTGGATAAGGCAAGCGAAGTACAGATCATGACTCGTATTCTCCTGCCCATGAGCAAGAGTGCTATGATCACGATTGCACTGTTCAGCTTTGTAGGACACTGGAACAGCTACTTCTGGCCGCTGGTCATGAGCACCTCTGAGGAGGTTCGCCCGCTGACCATTGCTATTGAAAAGCTGAAGGAGATCGAGTACGGTATTCAGTGGCCGCAGATCATGGCAGGCAATACGTTGCTGGTCCTGCCTGTCGTCATCCTGTATATCTTCGCAAGCAAGAAGATCATTCAGGCATTCGCCTACCGCGGCGTCAAGTAATCGATTCTAACGGGCAAAGAAGCCCGTAGAAAAAATAAAAGGAGGAACCAATCCATGAAGAAACTGTTGTCTCTCGTTCTTGTTGCTGTCATGGTGCTGTCCGTAGCGCTGATCGCTCACGCTGACGAGCCCATCGTTGTCACCATGTGGCATACCCGTGGCAGCGGCGCCAACGGCGACCGCATCCAGAAGTCAATCGATGACTTCAACGCGACCATCGGTGCTGAAAAGGGCATCCGGGTCGAGCATCTGTATCAGGGCAACTATGTTAAAACGAAGAGCGCGATCATGAACGCTATCGCTACCAACGATCAGGACATTATCCCTGAGATCGTCGTTCTTGAGCGTGCTGCTGGTGTTCCGGACTTCGCTATCGAAGGCAAGCTGGTTGACCTGACCCCCTATGTCGAAGCCTCTGGCATCGATATGAACAACTTCCAGCAGGCCCTGCTGGGATTCTCCTACTATGAAGGCGAACTGATCGCTCTGCCTTACATTCGCTCCACCCCGGTCTTCTATTACAACAAGACCGCTGCTGATGAGCTGGGCCTGAAGGCTCCCGAGACCATCGCTGACATGATCGAGTTCGCTCGCGCAATGACTAAGGTTGAGAACGGCGAGACTGTCCGTTACGGCGTATATATGCCTAATGACCCCGCTTGGTTCATCGCCAACATGATGTGGCAGATGGGTTCTGCACTGTTCAATGACGAAGGCACCCGCGTCCCCTGCCTCGAGGATGGCTGCCTGCTGCGCGCTCTGACCGCATGGCGTGAATGGGTTGATGAAGGCATCATGGCGCCTCCCGTTCCCAGTGGTGTCTCTGCTACCGATCAGTTCTGCACTGGCGTATTCGGCTCCCTCTTTAACAGCTGCGGTTCTATGGCCAACATTCTTAAGAATGCTAATTTCGAAGTTGGCGTAGTTTATCTGCCCTATTGGGAGCAGCCCTCTGCTCCGACCGGCGGCGGCAACATTGCTCTGCTGAAGGACAATCCTCAGGAGCAGATCGACGCTGCTTGGGAGTTCGTTGCATTCCTGATGAGCGACGAACAGGTTGCTCAGGAAGCCGCTGCTACCGGCTATCTGCCCTCCACCAAGACCTCTACCGAGACCGAGCTTATCCAGAACCTGTGGGCTGAGCATCCGCAGTACAGGGTTGCGTTCGACCAGCTGGCGAACGGCCATGAGCTGCCCTGGTGCGCCTTCAAGGCCGACTTCGAAGACCAGATGACCATCGTTTGCGGCGAGCTGATCCAGAGCCGCACGATCACTGCTGAAGAAGCCATCCAGAAGCTGAACGAGGCTGCTGAGATGATCTATCTGGAGTATGGCCTGTAATTAACCGACTCCGACACGAGGGGCTGCCCGCAAGGGCAGCCTCTTTGTGTGCAGGAACAGACAAAACCGCGTCGTATATTTCTATGAGACGATAGACCTGTATGGACATTGCATACATATTTCAGTCAACGGAAAGAAAACGGATCGGAGGCTCCAGATGGATCGGTATGCTGTGCTGAAGGAAAAACTGACGAAACGTGAAAAGGTGGTCATGGCAAATGTTATGCTTATGACCAGTCCTCTGCTGATGGACGCCTTTGCGGCAGCAGACTGCGTGCTGCTGGATAAGGAACACGGAGTGTATGGGACTGAGGAACTGATCCCACTGACCATGCGCTGCCGTGCGCTCGGACTGCCGACGATCATACGTGTTGAGGACAGCGTATACCATCTGATCGCCAAAGCAATCGACCTGGGTGGGGACGGGATTATGCTACCGCGAACGGAAACGGTCGAACAGCTGAAAACTGCAGTCGACGCGATTAATTTCGCGCCTGCCGGGCGTACAGGCTATGGCGGCTGGGGGATACTGCGCCCGGGTGAAACGGTAGAGACCTGTCAGCGTCTGCTGCTGCCGCAGATCGAATCCCCGAAGGGGCTGAAGCAGATGCCCGAGATGATCGAGCGCTTCGGTGAGCATATCGACGGGTTCATTATCGGTCCCAATGACCTTTCCATCATGCTGGGCGTTCCCAAAAAACTGGATCATCCGTCGGTCGTTGAGCATATACAGATGGTCTTTGATGTCTGCAAACAGTATAGGATGTCATGCGGATGCTATGCGAAGGATATGGAGCATGCACGCCTGTACGCAAAAATGGGTGCGAACATCTTCTGGATAGGAGATGACCGCACCTATATCAG
>JAFYDF010000101.1 GCA_017544935.1 Clostridia bacterium | reverse complement strand
TTCCGGAAGGATTATCTGCGCTTCTCCGCAAATAATTTTTATGCAGAATTTTATACAAAACGGGATGAAACAGGCATTATACTGCGTTATAATAGTGTAAACACTCCGACAGACGCCGGATTGTATGGAGGAACAAAAAAATGAAACGTATTCTTTCCCTGTTTCTTGTAATTTTGACACTGCTCGCAGCAATGCCCGCCATGGCAGACGGACAGGCCTACAATGCCTACTGGATCATTCCGGACGGCGATACCCGTTTGCTGACCGAAGCCGAGCTGTGGAATTATACTCGCGAGACATTGCGTTTTATCCGCAATGAACTGCTCGCCCGGTACGGCTATGCTTTTGAAATGGCGAAGTTCTACGATTACTTCAATGCAAAGCCCTGGTATCGTGCCGGCGGTTATGGCACAATCAACACGCCCAATAAAACCTCGTGGACCAACATCTCCACCGGACGCACGGTAGAACGTGCCATGGACAAGCTGGGTACCACGAATCCCGGCGGCATCGACATTACTGAGATCATCGCATATCAGAACAGCTGCGGTGGTTTTGGAAACCAGATGAGCTATGGCAATTACCGCGGCGGCGGCAGCGGCAAGACAGTAGCAGAGGCCAGTACTTCCAGCGGCAAGAACGGAAGTTCTTCTCAGCAGCCCGCCTCCAAGCCTGCCACGCCCCAACCCCATTACATCTATAACACCGAGTACATTATTCCCGACAGCAACACCCGTGCACTGACCGAAAACGAACTGTGGGCTTATTCACGCGAAGCGTTGCGTTATATCCGCAATGAACTGCTCGCCCGTCATGGCTATATTTTCGGCAGCAACAAGTTTGGCCGTTACTTCAAAACCAAGAGCTGGTATCATGAAGGCGGTTACGAAAGCGCCATCCTGACAGGTCTCGAATGGCAGAACATCAACCTGGTCAAGAAAGTCGAGCGCGCCATGGATGCCATGGGCACTCAGAATGAAAACTATCTAGATATCACTACCATCATCCAGAACCAGAACGCCGGCACCTGCCCCGGCAAGTAAGTAAGGAGGCCGCCACATGAAAAACCGTCTGATCGCCCTGCTGCTCCTGGTCATTCTCGGTACGTCCTGCCTGCTGCCCGCGCTGGCTGACGGCGAAGCAAACAACAATTATAACTACAACTATAACTACAACGGCAACACCAATTATAACTACACCAGCTATAACTACAATTATCTTTTTATCATTCCTGACAGCAACACGCGTGTGCTCACTTACCGCGAGCTGACCATGTATACATATGAGACGCTGGCATACATTCGGAATGAGATTCTCGCACGTCATGGCTATGCTTTCCGCAACACGAACCTCTATGCATACTTTGATGCCAAGCCCTGGTATCATGCGGGCGGCTATACCGGCATGAACATGCTCACTCCCATCGAGCGTCAGAACCATGCGCTGGTACGTCAGGTGGAGATCGCAATGGTCTCAAGCAGAGGCAATCAGACCGGTGCTACGGATATCAGCACCATTATCGCTACGCAGAACGCGATGGGTGGATATGGCAACATCAACCGTTACGGCAATCCGTACGGCAATGGTGAAGGCAAGACCGCTTCCCAGAGCTATTATTATCCGACGAACCCACCTTATGTCTATCCCACTCAGGTGCCTTATCCGACTCAGGCTCCGCAGCCTACCGCTACCATCGACCTGAGTGCGCAGACAGCAGCTGCGATCGCCCGCTATCAGGCCTCTGCAAAGCCATATTTCATCTATACTGTTGATTATATCGTACCCGACAGCAACAAGCGCGTGATGACCTCTGAGGAACTCTGGGCGTACAGCCGTGAAACGCTGCGCTATATCCGCAATGAAATCCTCGCACGCCACGGCTACAACTTCGGCAACAACAAGTTCGGCCGCTACTTCATCACCAAGAGCTGGTACAAAGCCGGCAATAACAATGATGCTGTCAACAATAAGGTCACCAGCACAGAATGGAAGAACATCAACCTTATCCGTGATGTGGAAGCCCTGATGGACAACCTGGGCACTGAGAACCCCGGCGGACTGGATATCTCCGTTATGGTACAGAATCAGCTCACAGGGAACACACCAGGAAAGTAACTGATTCACTTAAGCAATTAAGCGCCCTGAGTCAAACGTTGGCCCAGGGTGTTTTTATCCTTTCTGATCTTTCCAGGCAGGTAAAGCCCGCAATTCTCAGGACATCTTTTACAGTGCTATAAGGCTGAGCAGGGAATGCTCGATCACAGCCTCTGCCTTTGGCGTAAAGTAATCGTGCCCGCTCAAGCGCAGTATTTCCACCTCGGTATTATACTTATCTTTTGCATATGCTGCTGATTTCCGACTCACGATCTCATCCTTTTCGGAGAAAAAGAAGCATACCTCGCATTCAGGCTTTCCCTGGATCTGCTTTGTAAGGCGGATCAGCCGGAACAACTCCACATATGGCTTCACGGCAGTCAAGTATTCGCCAGCAAACCGTACCGAAACGCTGTTGGCATTCCGGAGAGCATGCACGTACGGGTTTTCTCCTTTCCGCTCAGGCAGTGCTGCCATCATGTTATTACGCAGATACCTGAGTGTTGGCTGTACAAAAAACGGGCAGCAGAGCAGCAGCATCCCGCTGAAGACGCCCGGCAGCTCGTTCTCTATCAGGAGTCCCAGCAAGCAGCCCATGGAATGTCCAACAAAATAGAGTCGTTCACACTGACTTTTCATTTTCTGTGCCGCGTCCCTTACGGCAGGCAGCCACTGCGAACTGCTGCTGTTCCGGAATTCTCGTATCGTTGTCCCGTGACCGGGAAGCAATACGTTGCAAACTGTTACTGAATCCGGCAGGCGGCTGATCAGAAAATCAAATTGGGAAGGGCTGCCCTGGATACCATGAACAAAAAGTACGCCCACATCGCTCATAATCGCCTACCTCTGCTTTCTCCCAGTCGCCTTTCCATTATATTTGCAGCGGGACAGACATGATATGCCTTGTCGGCCAGAATTCGTACATATGCAGAACAGCTACTCTCCCTGCGAAAGGTGAAAACTCCTTCAGCACATTCGGTATAGCTTTGTGAATGATGTTAGGGCTGTCGATCAGCATCGTGGTATGCGGTGTCCAGACGAATTTATCCATACTATCCTTGAATTCTTCCTTCAGGTCCAGCATTTCCCTGTTGACATCCGGTGCGATAAACAGGACATCACTCGTTGGAAGCCGGAATATCCCGGTATGGCTGAAAGTAACATTGATCGCTCTTTGCACCGTTGAGAGCTTTACAATGCGTTTTTTCAGCTCCGTTTCCATTTCAACCGGATACGAACCCATCGTGATATGCATAGGGATATCTTTTGTCTGTGTACCGGAAAAGCCCTGCTCATACAGTTTGTTCTGGATCCCGGCCAGATATGCTTCAGTCTGATCGTCGTAGCCTGCCAGAATATACAATGCTTTCTCTGCCATATTTTTTCTCCTGTAGGTGTTCCCACGCTTTTGTTCCCATTACCTTTTGCCGATTTTCAAGTCTATTCCAATTATAATCTTTGAATAAGAAAAAAACAATAAACCTGACGATATACCTGTTCCATGGCATGGCCCATGCAATGCGGCATGCGCGTCATTGTACAGTCGTTCAATTATAACAAGCAGCCGTTCTGATCCGGCTAGGGATTCAGAACGGCCTATATATGTCTGTTTCTGATGCAAACAGAATCAGGTTTTCCGCAATACTGCCAACAGCCAGCCTGCTGCAGTCAGTATCCCGCCCACAATCCAGTA
>JAFYDF010000100.1 GCA_017544935.1 Clostridia bacterium | reverse complement strand
GGTGCTGTTTACCGCTATGCTGATCGTACCGACACTCTATAATGCTCATGAGAGCAGCATGAGCCGTCAGCTCAGGCAGGAAGCAGATATCATTGCCGATGCGCTTGAAATGGCGGAGGATGATATCGGATATCTAAATAATCTGAATATCGACAGCCGTATTACTTTTGTTTCTGCTGATGGCGTCGTGCTTTTTGATAGTGAAGCGAATCCGGCACAAATGGAAAACCATGCGGCGAGACCTGAAATTGCACAGGCGTTGGAAGACGGCAACGGTGAACATGTCCGCACATCCGCCACCCTCGCTGAAACCACCGTTTATTATGCCGTACGCACAGCAGACGGCTGCGTGTTGCGAATTTCCAACACACGCAGTTCCATGCTGGGTACTTTCCTGAATGTGCTGCCCTTGATTGTTGCCATGCTATTGGGTATACTTTTGATTGCGCTTGCCATTACAAAAGCTACGGCTGGTCGCATTGTCGAGCCCATAAACGCTCTCAATCTCGAACAGCCGCTGGATAACGACGCCTATGACGAACTGGCACCGCTTCTTACCCGTATGCATCAGCAGCACATGCAGATTCAGAATCATGTACACGCTCTGGAAAACGCCCGTGCTGAGCTGGAAGCGATCATGGATAATATGCGCGAAGGCATGATCCTGCTGGATGGAAACAATACCGTCCTTTCTATGAATCATAGCGCTGGACGAATCTTTGAGATGGACGCCCGTCAGGCACTCGGTCACAATCTGCTTTCTGTCAGCCGGAATGCAGACCTGAATGATATCGTACAAGAAGCCCTTTGCGGAGAGGACGGGAAGCTGACCATTCGGCACAACGACAGGCACTATCGTATCTTTGCAAGCCCTGTAATGAAGGAACAGGTCGTGGCCGGAACGGTTCTTCTCATTCTGGATATCACGGATCGCTTCGCAGCTGAGGAAAGCCGCCGGGAGTTCACGGCAAATGTCTCTCACGAATTGAAGACGCCTCTAACGTCTATTTCGGGTATTGCAGAGATCATTCGCGACGGCATTGCGCAGCCGCAGGATATTCAGCATTTTGCAGACATGATTTGTAAGGAATCTGCTCGGCTGATGTCTCTGGTGAACGATATTCTGGAATTGTCACAGCTCGATGAAAAACAGAATATCGGCCAGAAGGAGCCCGTATCCTTGATGCCAATGCTGCGCAGTCTGGTTGATGATTTCGCCATCCCAGCAGAAAAAAAGAACCTGACGTTGAAGTTGTCAGGCGACGAGGCAGAAGTGGAAGGCTATCCCACGCTGCTGCGGGAGATGTTTTTCAATTTGATAGACAACGCGATCAAGTATACACCCGAGGGGGGAAATGTCTCTGTAACCGTTAAGAACACTGAGAAACAGATTGTCTGTTGTGTTTCTGATAATGGCATCGGTATACCCAAAGAACATCAAGAGCATGTATTTGAACGCTTTTATCGCGTTGATAAGAGCCATTCCCGGCAGACAGGCGGAACTGGGCTTGGCCTTGCTATCGTAAAACATGTTGCGCAGGTGCATCGGGCAGAACTCATGCTTTGCAGCGAAAGTGGACAGGGATGTAAGATTAGTGTGGAGTTACCGCTGGCGGCATCAGATCGTGATTGAATGAACTATTTAATTCTCGGTTGGATTATGAATACTAGATTTTTTGCGCAGGTAATAAGCCTGCGCTTTTCTATTGTTTCGTTCTGCTTGACAGAGTGGAGATTTACAATATTTCTGCCGAT
>JAFYDF010000099.1 GCA_017544935.1 Clostridia bacterium | reverse complement strand
GTTCCGCGTTCGCGGTTAAAATCAGCTATTGTCAGCGGGATCCGCTCTCCTTCTTCACGAACACGCAGAATGATAAACTGCCCCGGTTCCGCTTTCGCGGCGATCAGCGGGGCGTCAATAATCATGCGCGCTACGTTTTCATTCAGGTGTGATTTTTCAAGGATCTGATTCATCGTGCACTCCTTCTTATGAGACGTTCCAGTTCATGCGTTGCAACAGTCTGCTATAAAACTCCGCTTCACGTGTTCGTACTAAAGCTATGCGCTGTTCTCCGGCACTGAATTTTGCCGTGCCTGTCAGCGCCAGGCGTACTTTTTCCTCTCCGTCAGCTGTCAGATATGGTTTTTCATCGATTCCTTCATAAGCAGGCATTGCCCACTTAACCTCAACAGTATCCCTCGCAGAAATGACAAGCGGCGCGGCAGATAGTGTCTGCGGACAAATCGGTGTCAACGCAAGCAATTCCATTTCAGGCATCAGGACAGGTCCTCCAGCCGAAAGATTATAAGCTGTCGATCCTGATGCAGTACTGATGATTAAGCCATCACCACGATATTTCATGGCAGTCGTGCCGTTTACGGATATTTCAAACCGCAGCGCATGCGTACATGCACCGCGATGGAAAATGATTTCATTTAGGGCAGACAGTTTGGGAATGCTTTCGATCATACCACATAGCTGTGTACGTTTTTCGAGGCGATAATCCCCCTGCAGTATCTTTCTGAGAGCGCCGGGAGCTTCTTCCTTTTCACAGTCGCTCAGATATCCCAGATGCCCGCAATTCACGACCCAGAATGGTTTCGCCAGTCCTTGCAGTGCCCGTACTGCGCGAAGAAGCGTTCCATCTCCACCTAACACTGCCACAATATCTGTCTCTTGGGAAGACGCCGGGTTGCAAACAGACGCACCGCATTCATGCAGCTGTACAAGCAATCTCTTTTCCAATACCTGCGCCGCTTCGCTGGCCTTATTCGGATACATTAAAAAACGCATAAAACTGCCCTCCGTACAGTTCCATGATAGTATCCTTTGCTCTTTGCGTCAATCATTTTACCATATATATGCACAAAAAAAACGGCGGTTGCAAAAGCAGCCGCCATTAATCAGAGCTTAAGCTTTGCCGTTGCAACCGAGCACATCAACAATCTTATGTTCTACCATTGCCTGGATAGCGGCACGCGCATCGGTCAGGTACTGGCGCGGATCAAAGTGATCGGGATGCTCATTGAAATGCTTGCGGACACTGGCAGTAAAGGCGAGGCGCAGGTCACTGTCGATATTGATCTTGCAGACGGCCATGGATGCGGCTTTGCGCAGCTGTTCCTCAGGAATACCAACAGCATCCGGCAGAGCACCGCCGTTCTCATTGATGATCTTCACAAATTCCTGCGGCACCGAGGAAGCGCCATGCAGAACGATCGGGAAACCGGGCAGTTTCTCGGAAACCTTCTCAAGAATGTCAAAGCGCAGCGGCGGAGGAATCAGGATACCATCGGCATTGCGTGTGCACTGGGCAGGAGTGAACTTATAAGCTCCATGGCTGGTGCCGATTGCAATAGCCAGGCTATCGCAGCCGGTCGCCGTTACAAACTCGATTACTTCTTCAGGGCGCGTATAGCTGCTGTCTTCTGCAGCAACTTTCACGTCATCTTCAACGCCCGCCAAGCAGCCGAGTTCGGCTTCGACGGTCACGTTGTATTTGTGAGCATATTCGACGACCTTGCGGGTCTCTTCGATGTTCTGCTCAAAGGGCATGCTGCTCTTATCGATCATAACGCTGGTGAAACCGCCGTCGATGCATGCCTTGCAGGTTTCGAAATCCGGGCCATGATCAAGATGCAGTGCGATAGGCAGATTCGTGGTGGCTTCAGCCGCCTCAACCAGTTTAACCAGATAAGTATGGTTCGCATAAGCACGGGCACCCTTACTGACCTGCAGAATCAGGGGAGCGTGCTGGGCCTTGCCGGCTTCGACGATACCCTGAATGATCTCCATATTGTTCACGTTGAATGCGCCGATGGCGTATCCACCCTCGTAGGCTTTTTTGAACATTTCACGAGTGTTAACAAGCGGCATATCAATGATCCTCCTTCTACGGTTTGACACACAGTCATGGGAATTATACCATTGCGTACTGGTTTACGCAATTATTTTTTCTTTTGAGAAGAATTGTTTCCGGGATCATTTTCTTTCTTCAGCGTGTCCCCTTCATCTCCTCGTGCATAGCTTGCGGAAAGGACATTCACCCTGCTCAGCGTCTTTTCTTTAGTGGAACGTGACGTAACATATGTAATTTCATTATCATCCATACGCACGATTGTCACTGTCATCTTTTTCATTTTGCCGTCTATCTCAGCAATAATGGCAATCTTCTGTTCACGTTCGAGCGAATATTGCAAAAAACGTTCAAGCATCAGTCCGTCACCACCTGGTAAATCCGCATATTGCCGTTATCGCTTTCAAAAATGCATGGATAACGCGATGCAATCGCATCTTCATTAATCGTGAGGCTAGATGTCTCATACTCGCCAATTAAAATATAATCAACGTTGTAGCGGTTCAGCACCTCCTCATTAGCTTCGGGGTCTGCATAGAAAGCGCGGATATCTGATTCCCGGGGTCTCAAGTCATATCCATGGAAGGAAAGCCAGAGCGCAGGTCCGCACACGATATTGCGCCCCGCCAGGGCAGACACGGGATTGATGTGCTGAGTCCAGCAGATGAAAGTGCTATGTTCGGGCGTATTCTCCTCAACATACTCGGCGGTCTGAACATCTGCATACGAGAACATTTGATAATCGCTCACACACTCGCGCGCAATGGACAATGTACCTGTTGCAAAACATGCAACTGCCATCATTCCTGCCAACACATATCTTGATCTCAATCCGCGCATACGTTCAAATATCTCGACCGCATACTCGGCAGCCAGAACAGCGCATAGCAGCCACCATACGTAAAACAGTTTGTTATTGTCATATTCATTGGGCTGGAAGCGTATAAACTCCGCAGCAATGAAGATCACGAATGCGCCTGCAGCAATACGACGCCGATGCGAATTTCTGTCTGTCAGAGACAAGATCAGCAGCAATACAGGTAATCCAATGTTCTTGATATAGAACCAGAGATATCCGTCACGCAGGCCATTCCCGCCCGAATTATTGACCCAGTTGAACTGGAACTGAACGAATCCCCCGTTTCCTGCCGTATGACGGAATGTCCAGAAAAACAGCTGTGGTGCAGCCAGAACAACAGCAATCAATCCATATGTGAGCCAACCTGTGAAACCATGTCCGCGCTGCCGGATCAGGTCGTACAGCATCCATCCGGCGCTCATCAGCCCCAGTGCAAGAAAAGAATGCGTATGCAGCAGCGGCATTCCGCCTGCCATGATACCCAACAGAACAACTTGCCTGTAATTCACGTTTTCTTTACGATCTACCAGGCTGTCATACAGAAGATACACACAAGGGATCAGCATACACCATCCACCCAGAAATGTACGCTGCGGCACCAGCATATCCGCGATGATATTACTCCAGCGTAAATTGTAGTACGTGAAATCCGCATGATTGGCAGGTGTCTGGTACCAGCCGTTCAGAATCGTTGAAAGTCTCTCCCCCCACGTGCCTGCCTGAAGCGGATTGACACTGCTATTCCCGTTACTGACGCCGAGCGTATCGATACTGTACAGGAAACCGAGCCCGCCATTAATGAACACCAGAAGAACTGCAATTACAGCTGCTTTCTTTGACTCGGTCATACGGCATGCCAGAATAACCGCACCGCTGTAGACCATTGCCATCATCAGTACGCCTGTAAAGATGTATGCAGTGCGCAATGACATTCCAAGCAGCATAAATGATGTGGATAAACTGTCTGCCAGGAACGGGTATACCAGCCGCTCACCCGGAAGAATACTGTAATCGGGTGGGAAAGCAGCATTGCGCAGGCTGCTGACAATGCCAAGATGCAGCGGCAGATCACCATAGGTGCTCTGGCCTACATGCAAAGAGCCGTTCACTTCTCGCAGGCAATGCGTATACTGCAGGTAGCCTCCCAGCAATGTAAGCGGTATAACTACACAGGCCATTATAATCAGCTGGCTTTTGTCATCCTTTCCGAATACTGCAGTGGGTTTTCGGTCACGAAGAAAAATGAAGCAGCCTCCCGTCAGAACTGCAAGCGGGATCAGTGCCAGAAGATGCGCTTTAATGGAAAAGCTGAACACAAAAGCGAGCAGCATAGGCAGCCACATCAAAAGCAGTATTCCAAGCGCACAGCCCAGCCAGATACGCACAACAACGCTCTTGTGCGGCAGCAGCGCCCGTATGATCAGACAGCCGCACAAAAGATAAATCAGCAGATAAGCAATTCCCAGCACCTGCGTTTTCTCCCTTCAAATAATTGATATAATTATAATTGATTGTAGAAAAAAAGGCAAACATGCCGCTTATATCTTGACGTTAATTATATGCAGTGCTATGCTGAATTCGGAACACAGAAACGGAGGAATATCGTCATGATTGCCATCGCCAATGATCATTCAGCACTGGAGCTCAAAAAGGAGATCAAATCCCTTCTGGATGAGATGGGCCTTGAGTACAAAGACTTTGGTACCTATGAACCTGTCAGTTGCCATTATCCGATCTATGCCGCCCGTGCTGCCCGCGCCGTTGCTAGCGGAGAATGCGAGTTCGGTATCCTGCTTTGCGGCACCGGACTGGGTGTTGCGCTCGCAGCCAATAAGATCAAGGGGATCCGCTGTGTCACCTGCTCTGAAACCGTATCCGCAGGGCTTGCTCGCCAGCACAATAACGCGAACATGCTCGCCATGGGTGCCCGTGTCATAGGTCCTGAGCTTGCCAAAGCAATCGCGCGTACTTTTCTGACTACTGAATTTGACAGCGGTGGACGCCATTCGATCCGTGTGGGAATGATTGAAGCACTCGAACGCGGTGAAAGCATAGAATAAAGAGTTAAACCACCATATATATGGCTTTTTATGCAAAAAGTCGCCTTTTCTGCACAATTTGCCCTATTGCGCAATTGATATAGTAAGGGTATAATAATAAAGAGGAAGGGGGGCGTTGCCATGTCCAATCTGTTTGAAACCACAAAACTGCAGCCCGTTTCTGGTGGGCGCAGCACAGCCAAAGATATCCTGCATCATGTTTATCGTGCATTGCAGGCAAAAGGCTACGACCCCATTACGCAGATTACCGGTTTTATTCTGACTGGAGATCCCACGTATATCACCAGTTACGACAATGCCCGCAGTATGATCTGCCGTCTTGAGCGTGACGAACTTTTGGAGGAACTGGTGCACTTCTACATGACGGAGAAGTTCGACAGATGAAACCACAAGGACGTATCGTGGCGCTGGATGTAGGCGATGTTCGCATTGGAATAGCAGTGTGCGATGAAACCCGTACCATTGCAAGCCCTCACAGCGTATATAAGCGTGTTGGATTCGGTCCGGATGTACGCCACATCAAGGCATTATGTGATTCTTTTGGTACCCACAGCGTATTATGCGGTCTCCCCCGTAACATGGATGGATCTGTTGGCTTTCAGGCAAAAAAAGTATTAGCCTTGGCGCAACAACTGGAAGCTACTGGCCTGCATGTCATCTACCAGGACGAACGCCTGACCACCGTTACGGCAGAGCGTGCATTGATCGAAGGCGGTATGCATCGCGAAGAGCGGCGTGATCATGTGGACAAAGTCGCAGCCGCAGTCATTTTACAACAATACCTGGACACGCTGAGCCATCTTGATGATGCCAACGTGATCGAATAGGAGGAACAATATGACAGATGAATTGAACACCAATCTCCCCGAGGAAGACAACATCGTTGAGTTGACTGACGAGGATGGCGTTGTAACCAAGTTTGAATACCTGACCACAATCTCTCATGAAGGTGCTGAGTATGTGGTTCTGATGGTGCTGAATGAAGATGGTACCGAACCCGAAGGCGATGATGGCGAAGTCATCATCCTGGAGATACAGCAGGATGAAAACGGTGAAGATATGTATGTCACTGTAGATGATGATGATATCTCACAGGCAGTTTTTGATAAGTTCATCGAAGCCATGGACGCCGAGGACGAAGAAGAATAATCATATGCCTGGCACTTCCGGTCCGCTCTTTTGCGGACCGTTTTTTTCACCAAAGGAGAATACATAATGAAAAAATTACTGCCCCTGCTCATTCTTCTGATGCTCCTGTTATGCGTTTCTGCGCTGGGTGAGGAAGCACACGACATCACCGACCGCTGCACATATGCTCTGTCCAACAACAAAAAACAGCTATCTGCGATGTTTGACAATGATTATGCAACACACTGGTCGAGTAATCATCGCGGATATGTAGAAATCACCTCGCCAAGCGAGACGCCTATCTGCGGCTTGTATGTAAGCTGGGGCAAGTTCATCACCAAATGGTGCATCCAGGCGCAGAATGAAGGCGGCGCCTGGAAGACCGTTTATGAAACGGAAGACGAATATTATAACCAGTATATCCCCCTCTCTCAGGGATACAATGCAGTGCGTCTCACCTGTCAGAGTCCCGATTATGAGCATGTAGTCAACATCAGCGAATTGCGTGTGTTCTCTGAAGGCGAACTACCTTCTTCCGTACAGCAGTGGAAAACGCTGGACGGAAAGGCTGACCTGGTCCTGCTGGTTACCGATCCCGGTGACGAGTTCCTTTTCTTCGGCGGCCTCATTCCTAAATATATTGCTCAAGGCCGCGAGGTCATGCTCTGCGTCGTTGTGAATACGGACGCACCGTATAAATGCGAAATGCTCGATGGCTTGTGGCAGTGCGGGCTGACGAATTATCCCTATATCGCCTACTTCAAGCCAAACATGCAGGCCACTGCCAAGCAGCAGTATGCTGTATGGAGTGAAGTTCAGTTCGTGCGTCATGTATCACGTATCGTACGCATCTATAAACCAGATGTATTGGTCACTCATGCAATTGATGGAGAAGGTGTGGATGGCGGGCATAAAGTGTGTGCAGACGCAGCAATCAAATCCATTACTACTGCGATGGATAACAAATATGATGTCGGCTACGGCGTAAAGCTATTCGGCAACTGGCAGCTAAAAAAGCTATACCTACATCTTTACGGAAGCAATCGCACAGTGCTGGACTATGACCAGCCGCTGGATCTCTTTAACGGCAAGACTGCTGAGCAGATGGCAGAGGCAGCGTATGGTCTCCAGACATATCAAAATAAAAAGCATGCCTCCGCACAGCTTGGCGAAGGCATATATGACGGCAGTTCGTTTGGATTATACTTCAGCACTGTCGGTGAAGATGTTGCCATGAACGATCTGTTTGAGCATCTCGACTGATTAATGCGAAAAACGAATATACCTTATTACGGGAGCACGCTGTGCTTCCGTTTTTAGAAACCGGTAAGTTTGAATGCGCGGTCGATTGGATTCTGAGAGGCATTTCCGGGTGCCATATAGGCCTGTGCTGCTGATTCAAACACCACATAGATTGCATCGTCTACCGTACATAAGCATTCGCTCATAGGCGGAGTGAGTAATGTTTCTTCCAGCGCGTTTTTATCCAGGAACCACATTGGAACGGATACTCCGCTTACAATTCCTTCAGCGTCAGGCGTACGTTTCAGAACATTGTCATATCTATAGATTAAAGAAACAGCCCGCCTGCCGTAAGACTGGCTTAGGTAAATCTTACCCTCTTTAGTAGTAAATCCCTGAATGCGTTCTGTCATGGAAAGCAAATAATCAGGGACAGCATCTCCCCCGTTTTCCAGCGCTTCTGGTTTCAACTCATTCTCGGTCTCAGGTGTCAGAATATATCCGCATGTCCAAGCTTTAAAACGTCCGTCCGCAGTTTTGACTCTATGGCTGGTATCCGTCTTATACTCAGCACCGTACTCG
>JAFYDF010000098.1 GCA_017544935.1 Clostridia bacterium | reverse complement strand
GGCTGAGCCATATAGATGCCGTCGAGCCACACCTGGTTCGGGTAGATCTGCTTGTGCCAGAAATTGCCTTCAGGTGTCCGCGGCTGGACATCAAGCTGCCCTTTCAGGAGGCGGGCGGCTTTCCTGTACTTCTCCTTACCCGTTTTCGCATAAAGCTTGAACAGGACACGGCCTTCATTGATATCGTCCAGGCTGTGCGCATCGGGCTTATAGGTCAGGATCCCGCCGTCTTCCGTTACGAAGGCGTCGATCACCTGCTCCGCAAACGCCGCGTAGCGTTCATCGCCCGTGATCTCGGTCATGGCCAGCAGCGCCGTCATCATGCAGCCGTCGATATAGTTCCAGTCAGCCGGTTTCCCCTGGCGGATCTTTTCAACGTTCCATGCTGTGCACTGCGGTGTAGAGCGCTCGATGAGCGAGAGCACATAACTGTCAATCTGTTCGTACATCGCTGCCCTCCGCGGTCACAAGGCCGACATGCCTGGCTGTCACATTCTCGCCGTCAACGCCTTCCAGCGTTACATTCTCGAGTACGACCTGCTTTACATTGTCAAAATAGAGACCCATTTTGCAGCGTTTGACTGCATCCCGCATCATGGCGGGAACGCCGGGCTTTGCATCAGGCTTGAAGGATACGTGCACGTTCCGGAGCGTGACTGAATCGACCGGCATTTCAGGAAGTCCGTCCACATAGCAGGCGGCAACTTCCGTATCACGGCAGTCCATGTTGCAGAAGCTGAATGCGCCCAGATGCGGTGTGCGGTCGTCGACAGGCAGTTTCTCCCGGCTCTGTACATAATCCGAGTTCCCGTCCGGGTCCACGCAATTATACCACATGTTGATCACGATCGGGGTCAGAACGCCTTCCATGCGGATGTTATCAAAGGAGACATCCTCTATATCGCAGCCCTTGCCGCGGCCGCGGCGCGTCTTGATGCGCAGTCCGCGGTCCGTCTGCTTGAACAGGCACTGGCTTACGTTCATTTCTTTCAGGCCGCCCGAGATCTCGCTGCCCAGCGTGATAGCGCCATGGCCGAAAGCCATCATGCAGTTGCGGATGGTGTGCCGGGAGGCAGGCGCCTTATTGGGGCGTGCCGGGTCGATCTTGCCGGACTTGATCGCGATGCAGTCATCCCCTACCGAGAACTTGCAGCCTATGATCTCGACGCCATCACAGCTCTCGGGATCCAGCGCGTCGGTGTTCGGACTGTCCTTAGGCGCGGATACGAATACATCGTAGAATGCGACATTGCTGCTGTTGTATGGATGCAGCTGCCAGGAAGCGGAATTCGCTGCGGAAATCCCGTGCACCGTTATGTTCCGGCAGCGGTTAAAGAACAGCAGGCGCGGACGCGCAACAGGGTCGTCCTTGAAAGTCTTCCACCACTCGGCGTTCTGCGCATCACCGTCGACCTTGCCGGGGCCTATGATCGCAATGTCCTCGGCGTATTCAGCAGTGAGCAGGGACGCATACATGTCCCGGGCCATACCCTCGAATGAGCCGGTCTCGACCATGTCGTCACTGTTCAGGTCCGGGACCAGTGCGGGAATAACGGGATACTTGCTCTTGTCCCTGTCGCCCAGCAGTACGGCGCCCTTGCACAGTTCGAGCGTCATGTGGCTCTTAAGGAAGATCGGCCCGGTATGGTATACGCCCTCAGGGAATACCAGTCTGCCGCCGGCGGGCAATACCAGTACAGCGCGCTGAATCGCGGCAGTATCATCCGTCTGTCCGTCGCCCTTTGCACCAAAGTCCTTCACATTCAGCGCACAGACTTCGGGACACGTACGGAATTCCGCAGAAAAAGACTCGTTATTATCTGTCTGTATATCCAGATGGTAAGCAGTATCCGGCTGCAGGCCAAAGATGGAGAACACATTGGTATCCCCGGCATACACGGGCGCTCCGTTCAGGCACACGCGGTATGCCGCGGGCGCGTAATACGGAGCGTTATTCTTTATTTCGAAGCATGCTGAGCAACTTCCCGTGTAAATGGTTTCAACCATGTTATGTACCTTTCCCGGCACTCGACTTTGCGTCGGATACCACAGTTTGCAGTGTATGCTTGATCTTGATCAGCAGCAGATCCCAGGCCGCGGTCAGCACGCCGAACAGGATGGGCTCGACGCCCACCGCGATATGCTCGCGGTCGCCGGTGATCGCCATAATGCCCGCATTAAGAGCATTGTATGTCATGACCACACAGAAAATGAGCAGGAACGCGTAAAGAATGTTGAGCGGCAGCGTCAGGAACTTCTTTTTCGGG
>JAFYDF010000097.1 GCA_017544935.1 Clostridia bacterium | reverse complement strand
CATGCTACTGCCGCCTCCTTTCCTGCTTTCAAAAAGTATGCTCTTACTATACTATCTCCCTTTAGGAATTACAATACGCCCCTTTTGCAAAAAAATTTCGGCAAGGGGTTGCATTCCGTTTTTCATTATGATAGAATAATCAAGCTGTCAAAAGAAGCTTTCCGCGGCCCTGCCGCGTGGGTTACTAAGCTCCGACAGGGAGGTGTATCGGAAATGGGCAAGTATTGTGAAGTGTGCAACAAGGGTTTGATGAACGGCAACCGCGTCAGCCATGCCGAAAACAAGACCGGTCGTATGTACGCCCCCAATGTCCAGCGCGTTCGCGTGCTGGTGGACGGCCGTCCTACGCATCTGAATGTTTGCACCCGCTGCCTCCGCAGCGGTAAGGTCGTGCGTGCGCTGCCCAGCATTGGCGCCGAGGCCTGAGTATAAGGCACACAAAAAGCTCTCTCGTTTGAGGGAGCTTTTTTGTTACCTTTTTTCACCGGCGATCGTTGAGGTAGCGGCCGAAGTCTGCCATATTCTCAAGCGTCCTGCCGCAGCCGATTGCCACGCATGCCTGCGCGTTGTCAGCCACACGGCAGCCAATGCTCAGCTCCTGGGAGATGGCATCCGCCAAACCAGTAAGAAGCGCTCCGCCGCCCGTAAGCACGATACCACTGTCGTACACATCGTTAGTCAATTCGGCAGGCGTGCTCTCGAAAGTGGCACGGATGGCATAAATCAGCTGAGTCAGCGGTTCATCGATTGCTTCATAGATCTCATCTGAAGTAATACGCATCAGTTTGGGTAAACCACTGATCATGTTACGGCCAGTAATATCCAGATAAAGCTGCTCTTCTCGCGGAATGGCTCCACCGATCGTTACCTTAAGTTCTTCCGCCGTGCGCTCGCCGATCTTCAGGTTGTGTTTCTTGGCCAGATACCGTTCAATCTCTTCATTGAACTGATCTCCACCCATCGGAATGGAGTTGACAGTCACCACATTGCCTGCGGAGATCACGGCAATATCTGTCATGCCCGCACCTATATCCACGATCATGGAACCGTATACATCGCCGACATCAATCTTGGCGCCAATCGCTGCTGCCATAGGACGTCCCAGAAGCTGTGTGCGACGGACGCCTGCTTCAAACATTACAGCTGCTATATTGCGTTTTTCATTTTCATTGATGCCGCTCGGCAACGAAAGGACCGCTCGCGGGCGGGAGAACATGCGCTTGCCGATGACCTGTACCACAAAATGGTGCAGCATGGTGCTGGTCAGTTCAAAATCAGCCACTGCGCCTTTCTGCAGCGGGCGTACCGTCATCAGCCCGCCGGGTGTGCGGCCAATCATGCGGTATGCTTCGCGGCCGATCGCGTGAATGACACGGGTATCCCTTTCCAGTGCCACCACCGTCGGCTCGTTCAGCACGATGCCCTTATTACGGGCATAAATCACCACATTGGACGTGCCCAGATCAATGCCGATATCCGCTACGGATGCCATAGATACGCTCTCCTTCGATTCTTGCGCTTTGTGAGATGCTGTTCATCCCTCTATTCGAACATCAGTGTAACTGATGCCAAAGCTGAAACAGCTTTGCCTCCACCTCTCGGGAAAACAATCACAGTTTCAACCCTATAATATCACAAAATATTGTTTTTGAATACCACTTTTGTAACAATATTGAAAATATTTTTTAATTAATTCACCACTTTACTGTTCGTCTGCCACCCAAAGAGTGCGATTCCCAAGCACATCAACCAGGGAAATGGCAACCTGGCCGCGGAACAAAGGAAGCTCGAGCATGGTTTCCAGTTTGGGATCCTGCTTGCGTCTGGCAGTAGAAACATAAGCGCGGTAGGCACCGTCGCGCAGGAATCCGACAGACCACTGGTCAATCGCATCCATCCCATCCACTACTAATTCTTCAGGTTGGCATATGGTTCCCTCCGGAAAAGAGAATGCCGGCATGAAGTTCTGCAGTGTGATTTCATAATAGCCGATGCCTGGCAGCAGATCGGCTTCCAATTGGGCAGGAGTATGCACAAAAGGAGTGCGGATCTCCAGGTTCGTATCCAGCAGCCGCTTGCGGCAGACAGAAATGGCATGTGAGCTCAAATCAACGCCTAGATAGCGGCAGTCATTCTGAGCTGCAGCCACCAGTGCTGTTCCTGAGCCGCAAAACAGATCAGCAACCATGTCACCCGGCTTTGTGCAGCAGCGCACAATACGTTCAAGCAATGCCAGCGGTTTTTGAGTATCATACCCGGTACGTTGCGGATCCTTCTGCTGAAGATGACTGACATCGCTCCATACATCATCCGGAAAGACCGGCTCATCATCGTAATAGGTATAAAGCTTTCCACCGGCACGAATCGTCCGGCAAGGGCGTCCCTGATCATCCACTGTGCGGCGCATATGATTGCTGCGGTTATCTTTTCTGGATACAGCTACACGGGTAATATCAAAAAACAGCGACTTGGATTTTGCATAGAACAGAATAATATCATGCTTACGGCTGAAATGCTTTTTCGCACGGCCACCCGTCTGATATGCCCATACGATCTCATTAACGAAATTGCTTTCACCGAAAATCTCATCAAGCAGCAGCCGCGCGTGCGCGTTCATGCGGCTGTCAAGGTGCAGGAAGAGAGCACCGGTATCACTGAGCAGATCATGCGCACGTTCGACTGCGGCACGAAGCAACTGGAGATAACGCACCTGTCCACCAGTACGACTGTCAGAATAAGCACGGAGAGTTATAGCAGGAGTGCCATCCTGCCAGCCCTTTTCCCCTATGCGCATGCGGAAATAGAAATCATCCCCCGTGAAAAATGGTGGATCCATATAAACGCATTGTACTCTGCCATTATAGGCAGACAGATCAACCGTGCGTATATCCCCCTGGATCAGTACTCCACCGGTCCCTTCTCCGGCGATCATTTCCCGGC
Source organism: Clostridia bacterium (assembly GCA_017544935.1). Taxonomy (GTDB): domain Bacteria; phylum Bacillota; class Clostridia; order Christensenellales; family Aristaeellaceae; genus SFMI01. The sequence goes on along the minus strand of JAFYDF010000097.1, from coordinate 8,281 downwards.
TGCCATCAATCTGATGCCAGATCATCTGTTTTCCTCCTCCCAGGTACGCAGTCGGCTGAAATACCGTCCCAACGCACGAAAATACTCACGATACTTTTCATGTCTGCACAGGATACGAGCGCTTTCCAGAACAGCCCGTGCAAAGCCCGTGTCCATGCCGTTCACCCCGCATTCGCACAGCGGGCAGACAGCATAGGCACGGGGATCAACAATCACTCGGAGCCGTTCCTTCCCGTCCTGGCTTTCAAGCACAGGCGTCAATGGAAACACACGGCAGGCATAAGGGCGTTCTGTGCGATCACATGTTCCATCGCATACCAGCAGTTTCATCTCCGGCAAAATCGCATCATCTCGCTGAATCCGCATGCCGAAAGGCAAAGACGCATAAAGGCGGTCCTCCAGCGGCAACAACAACATGCCGCCCTGACCGTCTTCATCAGCCTGACAGCAGGCTGCTCCGCAAATGCGACCACAATCCCGCCGCAGGGGCGTCAGCTGTTCCAACAACTGACGCGCCTGTAGCACGGCCTGCAGTTCATCATTTGTCCTTTGATTGTCTGCCGTCATTATATGGATATATCAATAGCGCCACCAGCGCAGGAGATCCAGATTGCGCGGAATTGTGACAAAATACCCGCTCAGCGAATACTTGGTACCCTGATAAACCTCTTCGTACTGGATAAAGAATCCGTTTCCGTAAGGCTCAATACGCCACTGACCCATCTGATTAGGCGCGGTCGTAGGCTGTACATCCCAGTACAGATCAGTAGTGCCTGAATAGTTATAATACGGCGCCGGCGAAGGAGTAGGTGTTGAGTATGCGGCCGGCCAATTGTTCCAGGGAAGCGGCGTGACATACGGCACAGCCGTCGGGTTAGGCGTAGCACCAATCAGATCCAGGTAGGTGGTATGTGCCGTCAGCTCACGGTTATTCACCTTTGGAGGATTATGGCCCTGGCGATTCTGAGTCTTGGTAACCCCACCGGAGGACTTCAGCTGATGATAGATGCCGTTTACCCACGCTTCCCAGCGGCACTCCTGTGCCTTATAACGCGCTTCGAGTTCAGTCATAGTCGTCTGGGACAGGTTTGTCGTCTTGATCCATCCGGCGCCTGTGCCGTTATAATAATTACCATACTCGCCAAGGGTGTATTCATCCTGGATAAGCTCGTAGAATTCCTTGGAGAAAGTAATATACGTCTGATCGCCTTTCTGTTCATAAGTCTGTACAGGCGTATAGCAGCCAATGCGTCCTATGCTCGTGCCGGCCTCATTGCGGACATTCACACGGTCAACATTGATTATGGTTATAGTCTCGCGGCCAGTATTCTCTGCCATCGCAACACTACACACTGCTATCAAAACAATCAAAACAAGCAAAGACAGAAGCAGCTTTTTCATCGTTGTATCCCCCCTGCAAAAAACCAAATGTGAAAACCATAGCATAACGCTAGTCTTTTCTGTTATATATTGTATCCTTTTTATGCCTAAATTGCAATCGGTTTTGATTATCGCTTTTCAATCTTTACATGTCAGGGTATAATGAAAACAGAAAGGAGCACGGCTATGTCATTTATTCTTCCTGCACCTGTCCTGGAAGCGCTTTCCCGCCTGAACACCCATGGCTTTGCCGCCTATGTAGTAGGCGGCTGCGTGCGTGATCTTCTGCTGGGAAAAGAGCCGCATGACTTTGATATCTGCACAGCCGCCCTGCCAGAGGACGTCCATTCCTGCTTTGCTGCGCAAAGAATCATTGACACAGGTATCCGTCACGGCACAGTGACCGTGCTACTCGGCGGACAGGAGCTGGAGATAACCACATTCCGTACAGATGGCGATTACCTGGACGGCCGGCATCCGCTTTCTGTATCTTTCACCAGGACATTGGCTGAAGACCTGAAGCGCCGCGATTTCACCGTGAATGCCATGGCCTGGAATCCGCAGGAAGGTCTGGTCGATCTGTTTGACGGGCAGGCAGATCTGAAGCTGCACCGCCTGCGCTGCGTAGGGGATCCACAGAAACGGTTTACTGAGGATGCTCTGAGGATCATGCGTGCGCTGCGCTTTGCTGCACAGTTGGACTTTGTCATCGATCCGCCAACGGCACAAGCAGCGCATCTGCTTCGCGAACGTCTGCAGCTGATCAGCCGCGAACGTATCGCAGCAGAACTGCTCCATACATTGAGTTATCCTGCAGCACCTGATTTGCTGGCAGAGTTCAGCGACGTCCTATCAGTTGCTCTCCCTTCACTGCCTTTAAGTGCTTTATCGGAAGGTCTATCCGTACTCCGCCGACTCCCTTCCGAACCGGACAATGTCAGTACTCTCGCGGCACTCCTGTGCGGCTGTCAATCTGAAATCATAAATGCATGTCTCGATTCGCTTAAGTTATCCCGTCAATTGCATCAGGACACGCTACGGCTTGCAGAAGCGGCCCACACTCCATTTTCTTCAGATGACACAGTAATCTGGCTATCACGCCTTGGTACCAAGCAATTGGAACATCTGCTTGTTCTACAGACGGCCTGTGGCACTTTGACTATAGAAGAAGCCGATCAGCGGAGAGCCATTATGCAAAACGCACTGCAGGAAGGTATGCCACTTTCTCTCTCTCTGCTTCCAGTAAACGGTCGGGATCTTAAACGTCTTGGGCTGCGTGGTGCGGAGATTGGCGATATGCTCATACACTTACATGAAGCTGTGCTTCGTGGTCAATGCCCCTGCGAGCGCGAAATGTTGCTGATACTGGCAAAGGAATTGTTGTATCAAAAAGGTACTACTCCTTAAGGAATCATGGAAAAAGGATATGCAAAGAAAAGCCTTCATCAAGAAGCTTCTCATAACATTTTCAGCATTGGCTCTGCTTATTGTACGCTATATTGTTCTTTGTAATACACCAGCAAAGCTCGAACACCGGGAGAAAAGCTTTATCAATTCTTGTGAGAAAACTCTAAAGAACACCATCTATTCAGACATATTCATAAACGGTTCTTCAATACGTCGGGGACAGCAAATGCCTTCTTCCGTAAGCAAGCTGTTCGAGCAAAGGAAAGATCTGGAACAAATAGATACTACTGATAACGGCTCAGTTATTTTTATACTTTCATGGTCAAAAGAATACATAGCTGAAGGAAGCATTCATCTCATTTATCAGCAAGACGATCTACTGAATTCCAACATGGTTCCTTTAGATTTCTTACAGCAAGATTGGATTCTATCAACCAGTGAAAATGAAATCTCGTATAATGGTGGGGGTTCTGACGGCAGAGGATATATTCGAATTACAAGGATCAAGCCCTGCTGGTTTAGACTTGAACAGTACTTTCCTACTTGAACATATTAACAGAAACAAAAGGAAAACGACGCAGGTCATCAGGAACTGCGTCGTTTTCCTTTATAAACAAATCTCTTTATGACGGCATAAGCCAGTTTTCTATTTTACAACAATATTCAGCAGGCGGCCAGGAACGAAGATGAACTTAACGATCTGTTTATCCCCCACTGCCTTTATTACATCGGGATGATCACGCAGGGTGTCTGCCTGTTCACGGGTCAGATCGGCCGGTACCATGATACGACCGCGGATCTTGCCGTTGATCTGGATAGCGATCTCAACCTCATTTTTCACCATGGCCGCTTCATCGTACTCGGGCCATTTCTGCGTATAGACAGGGGCACCAAAGCCGCAGAGTTCCCACAGTTCCTCGCAAACATGCGGTGCAACAGGATCGAGAAGCAGGAGCAGTGTGCGGTATTCGCCGCGTGTCACGCTGCCCTTTTTCACCAGTTCGTTCACCAGCGTCATCATCTGGGCAATGGCAGTATTGAACTTCATACCGTCAAAGTCTTCGGAGACTTTCTTGATGGTTGTATGCACAGAAGCCTTCATGTCTTCACTGATGCCTTCGTCATCATTCAGGATCTCCTGCAGTCGCCATACGCGCTCGATGAACTTGCGGCAACCTTTTGCACCGGTCGTGCTCCACGGTATTGCCTGGTCGAACGCACCCATGAACATCTCATACATACGGAAAGCATCCGCACCCAGCAGGTCAACCATCTCATCCGGATTGATGACGTTGCCGCGAGACTTGCTCATCTTCTGTCCGTCTGTACCCAACACCATACCGTGGCTGGTACGCTTGCGGTAAGGCTCAGAAACCGGGCATACACCGATATCGTACAGGAACTGGTTCCAGAAACGGCTGTACAGCAGATGCAGCGTGGTATGCTCCATACCGCCGTTATACCAGTCGACCGGCATCCAGTACTTCAACGCTTCGGGCGAAGCAAGCGCTTCATCATTGTTCGGATCGCAGTAGCGCAGGAAGTACCAGCTGCTGCCTGCCCACTGGGGCATCGTGTCGGTCTCGCGCTTGGCATCGCCACCGCACTGCGGGCACTTGCAATTGACCCATTCGGTGATCTTAGAAAGCGGGGACTCGCCTGTTTCAGTCGGCTCGTAATTCTTGACTTCCGGCAGCAGCAAAGGCAGATCCTTCTCGTCAAGAGCTACCATGCCGCATTTGGGGCAATGCACGATCGGAATGGGCTCGCCCCAGTAACGCTGACGTGCGAATACCCAGTCACGCAGCTTGTAGTTGATCTTGCGCTCACCAAAGCCATGCTCCTGTGCATAGTCGATCGCGGCCTTTTTCGCATCAGCCACATTCATTCCGTTCAGGAAGCCACTGTTGACCAGGATACCAGTAGCAACATCCGTGTAGCATTCTTCCTGCACGTTTCTGCCGCCAGCTACTACTTCGATGATCGGCAGATTGAACTTCTTGGCGAAATCCCAGTCGCGTTCATCATGCGCAGGAACAGCCATAATAGCGCCAGTGCCGTAAGTCATAAGGACATAGTCACTGATCCAGATTGGAATAGACGTCCCGGTCATGGGATTGATTGCACGGAGACCTTTGATCTCCACGCCTGTCTTGTCCTTATTGATCTCAGTGCGCTCAAAATCGCTCTTTCGCTGAGCCGCGGCACGGTACTCCATCAGCTCATCATAATTCTCGATACGATCCTTGTACTTTTCAATATAGGGATGCTCGGGTGACAACACCATGTAGGTAGCGCCGAACAGAGTGTCCGCACGTGTAGTGAACACGCGCAGCTTATCGTCCGTGCCTTCCAGCACAAAGTCCAGTTCAGCACCTTCACTGCGGCCGATCCAGTTGCGCTGGCTTGTCTTGACACGGTCAATGAAATCTACATCATCCAGGCCATCGAGCAGTTTCTGGGCGTAAGCTGTGATCTTCAGCATCCACTGGCTCTGCTGCTTATGCACTACAGGGCTGCCGCAGCGTTCACACACACCGTCAACAACCTCTTCGTTGGCCAGTACACACTTACAGCCGGTGCACCAGTTTACGGGCATTTCACGCTTATAAGCCAGGCCGCGCTTGAACATCTGCAGGAAGATCCACTGTGTCCACTTGTAATAGCGCGGATCTGTGGTGTCCACTTCACGGTCGTAATCAAAGGAGAAGCCCAGCATCTGCAGCTGATCGCGGAAATGCTTGATGTTCTGCTTTGTCACCTCTGCGGGATGCACATGGTTCTTGATGGCATAGTTTTCGGTAGGCAGGCCAAAGGCATCCCAGCCGATAGGATGCAGCACATTATAGCCCTGCATACGCTTTTTGCGCGCTACGATGTCCAGTGCCGTATACGGACGCGGATGCCCAACATGCAGGCCCTGTCCCGAGGGATACGGGAACTCGATCAACGTATAATACTTGGGCTTGGTGTAATCGGTCGTGGCAGCAAAAGCCTTATTCTCGGCCCAGATCTTCTGCCATTTCTTTTCGATCTTCGCAGGATCGTAAATGGGAATCTCGCGCATTTCTATCCTCCTGACAATATAAAGCCGTTTCGTCTGACAAAGACGAAACGGCCGTTTCGCGGTACCACTTTGCTTGCGGCCATAATGACCGCCACTCGCCGCGCTGTATCGGGCGCACCCGTGCGGACTACTTAGAAACAATATCTTTTCATACCGCCGGCTCCGGAGCGAGCGGTTCCCGTTTGCCTCTCCGCACTTTCACCTGCCGTGCGGCTCTCTGACCAGGCTTGCCGGAACGTTCTCCTTCATAACCGTATAACGTGATGATTATAGTCTATCTTTTTCCTTTTGTAAAGTTCGATTTCGCGATCGAGTGAAAAATCCTCTTGATGCTGTCTACAGCTTTTAAGCACTTGCGCAGTTACCGTGCCCAACCTTTGAAGATGATGTCACCCGCGTCATAGGTAACAATTGTTCCATCCGATAATTCAACGCTCTTGATACCGATCCAGACTTCGGGTTCCCTGTTGAAATTAAAGGAAAACCATGCCGAATACTTTCTCCCCGCGCCTGGAGCAAACGTCTGTGTAACCCGGATTGTCTTGCAATAGTTTTTATAGAAGTCCTCCCTGTTCAGATAATCATACGGGTTCTTGTTCGAATAGCACAGCGTATACGCCGTCACAGTCGATTTTGAGATATTTTCAAGCTGGACGCGAATCTGACTTTCATTATATCCAAGATACGGATCGTTATTAGGGATCTCGAGATATCTCTTGACAGCCGGCTTTGCCGTAGGCTTGGCCGTTGCCGTCGGCTTCGGAGTCGGAGTCTTTGTTGGTTTGGGTGTCGGAGTTTTTGTGGGTTTTGGAGTCGGGGTCTTTGTTGGCTTTGGTGTTGCTGTCGGTTTAGACGTTGTAGTCTTATTATACTGACTCAGGAGCGCAGAAGTATGATCTATCTTCTTATAGAGTTTCTCTACCTCCTCTATATCAACAGCATAGTTCATATTCTCGCCTTCCTTGTGCTTGGCATACACAAGACCGATGACCTGCCCCTGATCATTGAACAGCGCGCCGCCGCTGCTGCCCGGAGAGATTGCCGCGGTAAACTGGATCACCATGCAGCCATCCTCCATATACGTATTGCTGATGATACCGTTCGATACTGAGTTCTTTTCACCCTGCGGGCTGCCTATGACCACGACGGGCTGACCTCTCTTCAGGCTCGCAGTCTGCCCGATCGGCAGAGACCTATAATTCTTACCGTCCGGGAAATCCAGGATCGCGATGTCCTTATCCTTGTCCACATTCAGCAGTCTCGTCAGTGTATAGGACGTTTTATCGGAATCGTCATCATATACTTTAAGATATGCGGCATCCTCTATCACATGATGGTTCGTTACGAAGTAGTGCTCATCGAATGCAACAAAACCGCTGCCGGTAGCGATCAGGCGATCCTTCCCGTTATAAACTTCAACGAGAAACATGGAATCTGCTGCGGTTTCAATCGCATCATAATCATCCTTGAATCCCAGAATCAGCTCCTGGTTCATCGTATGATCGGTTTCCTGCCCGACTGATGTCTCGTTCCCCTCCGGCAGGCATTCTTCACTCTTGTAATATTCGGAATTGGGATTAACGAACATGATGCCGTCAACCAGTGACATCGCCATATAGTTGATGATCTTGCTGCCGTCTTCTTCCGAGAACAGCGTAAAATAGGTCGTCCCGGTATTCTTTACAAACCGGAAGGTCACTATTTCGGAAAGATAGACATCTACCCAGGTATCTGAATCAAGATCGAACCCCCACATGTCATCATAATTGCTGGGTTCTACTGAATAGCTGCCTTCATCTGTGTATATGCTGATAGAATTGACCGTTTCATTACTCACCCTGCCGATCATGACGGTAACGCCTTCTGATGCAAAGTCATATACAAGATAAAAATCATTTTCAATAGCATAAAGAGGCGTCAGCTTCTTGCTTTCATCCGCATCGCACTTCATCCAAAGGCACAGTTCTTCACTTTGCCCCTCTTCAGCTAGATCCATGCTCCCGAAACTCAGCGGGAACTCATTCTCAGCGAAGTAACCATTCCAGGCTGAAATGAAAAAGTCGAGCGCGCTCTCATCCAAATCGGCATATGCAGCAAAAGGCATCAGTATCGTCAGCAGCATTATCGCCCATACTGCAGCAGCTATGATCCTTTTCATCATTCTGATCACTCCTGTTTACCGATTTTTTCTGGATTCATTATAAAAGAATGTGTTTGTCAACGTAAAAGTGTAGCAAAAGGGCTCCCAAAAAGTGAGCACCTGTCAACACCGCAGTAAAGACGTGTGGATGCAGAGCGCAGGACTGAAAACTTAATCCGCGAAAGTCCCTTTACAATGGGAACTGGTGCGGTTAGGCTGTCTGGCCAGGACAACCCTGCGCAGCGTGGTTGGCCCGTTGTCCTGAAAACCGCACCAGAGGGCCCCAT
>JAFYDF010000096.1 GCA_017544935.1 Clostridia bacterium | reverse complement strand
TGGCGGAGAAGGAGAGATTTGAACTCTCGCTGCCGTTATCCAGCACTACTCCCTTAGCAGGGGAGCCCCTTCGGCCACTTGGGTACTTCTCCAAGCCGAATGGCATTCAGGAAAATGGCGGAGAGAGAGGGATTCGAACCCCCGGTGCCTTTCAGCATCACCAGTTTTCAAGACTGGCGCCTTAAACCGCTCGGCCATCTCTCCGCGTAGGCTTCAGACAGCCTGTTCCCGAATTGCTTAAACATTATAGCAACTGTGTGCACGCTTGTCAACCGGAAATTTTGGTGATTGGGAAGATGAATTTCTATTTTTTACAGAAAAACACGGTCATGGGGTGTAAACAAACGGACTGAAATCTTTACAAGTTCATTACAACATGTTACAATAAACGTAATCTGGGAAAGGAGCGCGATACGATGCGCAGCTTGATCAGGAAGATTCTTCTTTTGCTGTGCTGCCTTGTTTTAATTTGCGGCACGGCTTTAGCTTATACGACTCTGGAAAAAGGAGACCGCGGTGCGGATGTCCTGCATATGCAGCAGGCACTTAGCGCACTGGGGTACACCGTTACGGCCGACGGAACGTTTGGAGCAGCGACGAAGAGCATTGTCGAAGATTTCCAGCGTGACCATGGTCTGAAGGTGGATGGCAAGGCAGGTAATGAAACGCTGACGCTGCTGTACACCCTGCTTGCACAGCTGGAGCAGGTACAGGCTTCTGTGGCTACCGCGACACCACAGCCGGCTGCTCCGGCATCCACGTCTCAGCAGACCGCAATCGTCTCCTGTGCGGACGGCGGCAAGCTGAACCTGCGCGTCGGTGCGGGTACGGGATATAAGGTGATTGCGAAGATCCCAACGGGAACAGTGATCAATGTGCTGACCCGCGGCAGCAAATGGTGCAATGTTTCATATAACGGCGAGACCGGTTATGTAATGACCTCTTTCCTGGTCTTCAGTTCAAATCCTATTGTGACTCCGACGCCTGCTTCCGGCAGTGAGACTGCGATTGTTTCCTGTGACGATGGCGGCAAGCTGAATCTCCGTCAGACGGCAAACAGCGGTGCGAAGATTCTGGCGAGGATTCCGAACGGAACGGTACTTTCTGTACAGCGCGTAAGCAGCAAATGGTGCAGTACGTCATATAACGGCGAGAGCGGTTATGTCATGAGCAGTTTCCTGCAGTTTGGCGCATCCGTCGTGACACCGACACCCGTACCCGCGCCGACACAGCCGATCATTCCTTTTACTCCGACAGCGGTTCCCGATGGGCTTCTGACAGCAGTCGTGACCTGTGATGACGGCGGCAAGCTGAATCTCCGTGAGCGCATGGCTTCCGGAGCAAAGATCCTCGACCGGATCCCGACTGGTACAGTCCTGGCTGTACGGCGTGTGGACAGCAAATGGTGTTCCGTAACCTATAACGGCCAGAGTGGCTATGTTATGAGCAAGTTCCTGACCTTCAGCAGTTATGCGCCTACAGCGCAGCCCGCAACGCCTACTCCGACACCCGCAAGCGGTGTGACGATCGCGTTCGTTTCCTGCAAGAATGGCGGAAAACTGAATCTGCGTGAAGGTGCAGGGACAGGGTATAAGATCCTGTATCAGATCCCCAACGGCTCGCAGCTGACAGTACTGCAGCGCGGCACGAAATGGAGCTATGTACAGTATGGTGAGCATGTAGGCTATGTGGATAATAACTTCCTGCTCTTCAGCACGTCGACCGTGACTGCAACACCTGTTATCACGCCAATTCCTACAGTGAAGCCGACTGCCACAATCGTTCCCGGAGGAAATGTCAGTTCACTCAAGTATGAGGAATTCCGCTACGGAATCGTACAGACGACAAATGGCAGTCTGAACATCCGTAAAGGACCCGGTACGAGCTATGGCAAAGCCGGTGAAGTGCGTGACGGTACACAGCTTGTCGTACGCGCAATCGAAGGTGACTGGTGCGCGGTCTATTACGGGGATGTTGAAGGCTGGGTCATGAAACAGTATCTGGTCATTGCAGACCCCAGCGGAAATGGTGGAAACATTTCATATGATACCTCGATTCTGACACGTACATTGCGCGGCGATGAAACCGGCGATGACGTGATTCTGGTGCAGAACCGCCTGGTTGGCCTTGGATACCTGACTTCAGCATCCGGGACATATGATTCAGCTACGGTAGCTGCAGTTAAGGCTTTCCAGAGTCAGCACGGGCTGACGGTAGATGGCAAGTGCGGTCCGAACACTTATGCACTGCTGTTCTCTGACGGTGCGATGGAATACAGCACATCTTCTGAGACATACAGCAGCTGGTGGATGGATTATGACGGGAATACGAGTACTGAAAAGACCGCTGCCGTATTGCGTGCACAGAAAGCACTGCGCGCACTGAACTACAATGTACCGCTGACAGGCGCATTTGAGGCGCGCACACATGACGCGATCGTAGCGTTCCAGCTCCGCAACGGCATTACTGCAAGCGGCGTACTGGATTCTGCGACACAGGCACGCCTGTATTCAGGCTCCGCGCACGATGTAGCCTGGGCCTCCCGTTACTATCTGCCCGAGGGCGCGGGAACGGGAACTGCGCGGCCTGAAAACGTGCAACTCCTGCACTGGGCAAACGAAGTCAAGGGATTGCTGAGCGGTGTTTCTGCCGTCAGGGCATATGATCCTGAAACCGGCTTGAGCTGGAGCCTGACCATTCTTTCACGTGGCAGGCATCTGGACGTGCAGCCGACATCGCTTGAGGATACGCTGATCCAGAAGAAGTCTTTCGGCGGGACGAGCTGGGATATCCATCCTGTGTACATCCTGCTGCCGGACGGGCGCTGGTCGCTTGCAACGATGCATGATTATCCGCACGGAACGAACACGATCATGAATAACGGCTTTGGCGGACAGAACTGCGTGCACTTCCTGCGTGATATGTCAGAAGCCCAGGCAAACGATCCAACCTATGGTGTGCGCAATCAGGAGACCTTACGTGATGCGTGGTACCAGATGACCGGGGTTCATGTAAACTGATCAAAACGAATCACTGCCCTGAACGGGAAACCGTTCAGGGTTTTTTGTGGAGAAATGGATTTGAAATGTGCCTGGCGGACGTCTGTTTTCGTTGACACTGTCTTTGGCTTCATGGTACAATACACGCGACATAAATCCGATCCGAGGTGAAAATAATATGCGGCTTGGCACCATGACATCGCTGTTCCGCGATCGTCGCGGTACTACTGAAAAAATAGGCTATCTGGAGTCGATCAGGCGTTGTTATGAAGCGGGTTTCCGTATCCTTGACTGCAATCTTTGCGCGTTGTCCCGTCACCAGACAAACCTGGATGGAGACGACTGGAAGGAACGCGTAGATGAGATCCGCAACGAGGCTGAAAAGCTGGGAGTCGAGTTTGTTCAATCACATCCGCCGTATCGGGGACGTCTGGATGACCTTGAGACAGAGGAAGGCCGCGAACACTTCCGGAAGATGCTGTTGCGCGCTATTGAGATCAGTGCAATGCTTGGCGTCAGATGGGCGGTCATGCATCCGGTCACGGCTCCGAATATCAGCTCTTTTGATATCGAGGAGAATGTCAGGGAGAACCTGCATGTGTTTGATAAGGAACTCGAGCTAGCGCACAAGCTGAATGTAGGCCTCGCATTCGAGAACATGTGTGATGGCCCGCAGCGCCGCCGTTTCGGTGTCACACCTGGTGAGCTGATTGCCTTGATGGATGCCTGCAACTCACCGCTTGTCGGTATTTGCTGGGATGTGGGACATGCAAACCGCCAGAGCGAGGATCAGGTCCCATCCATCATGAAACTGGGCAACCGCATCAAGGCACTGCATATCGATGACAACCGCGGGCAGCAGGATCTGCATGTCATGCCATTTCTGGGGAATATCAAATGGGAAGATGTCATGCATGCGCTGTACGCAAGCGGATGCAATGCCGACCTTATTTATGAGATAGGGATCTGCGGCGCGTCCATGCCGGATGAGCTCAAGGATCTTTCCGCACGCTATTGCTATCAGGTAGGCGAATACCTTCTGTCACTGTATCGCTGATAATTGGAGGAAGAAATGAGAAGACAGGCAGAGCGCTTTAAGGAAGCGCAGTATGAACTGATCGTGGTTGGTGGTGGAATGAGCGGACTGTGCGCAGCACTTGCCAGCGCGCGGCATGGTGTGAAAACAGCTTTGGTCAACAGCCGGCCTGTGCTTGGCGGCAATGCCAGCAGCGAGATACGTATTCATATTTCCGGAGCAGATCAGGGCATGAAGCAGCCTGATTATGCAGAAGGCGGAATTCTGTATGAGCTGATGCTCGAGAATAAGAGCCGCAATGAGAGCTTCAATTATTCTATCTGGGATATGATCCTTTTTGAAGCAGCCAGCAAACAGGAAAATTTGACTGTATATCACAACACTGTTATGTACGACTGCGAGATGGAAGGTGACCGCATTACTGCCATCGACTGCGTGCAGGAGACGACGGAAATGCGTCTGCGTCTGAGTGCACCGCTGTTTGTAGACGCGACAGGCAATGGTACACTCGGCTATTATGCAGGTGCTGAATATCGTACCGGCAGTGAACCCAAGAGTGAATTCAATGAACCGCATGCGCCTGATGAGGCAAACGATGACCGTATGGGCAATACGATCATGATGAAGGCGGTCAATCTCGGACATCCGGTGCATTTCCAGACGCCCGCGTTTGCGAAGCATCTGACCGAGAAGCAGCTCGCAAAGCGTATTCACTGCGCGGAGATGCGCGATCATATCGATGTGAGCGACTCACCGAATCCTGAAGAGTATAAGCGTACGTCCATGACCAGCAGTGCGGCCAGTGATTACGGTTACTGGTGGTGCGAGCTTATGGGCACGGGCAAAGACATAATACCCGAGTTTGAGACCATCCGTGATGATCTGATGGCCTATGCGTACGGGATCTGGGATCATATCAAGAATAATGACGAGCATGTTCATAATCATCATGCTGAGAACCTGGAGCTTGAATGGGTAGGTGCCCTGCCCGGCATGCGTGAGAGCCGCCGTATGGTCGGTGACTATCTGATCAACGAGAACGATGTCCTCGGACATCGGATCTTTGATGATGCTATTTGCTACGGCGGTTGGTGCGTGGACATGCATGCGCCGCACGGGCTGCTGGACGAGAACAGGCTGCCCAGCGACTGTAATTTCTATGAAGGCGTTTACACGATCCCATACCGCAGCTATTACAGCAAGAACATCCCGAACCTGTTCTATGCCGGCCGCGATATCAGTGCGAGCCGTATGGCCATGGCCAGCACTCGTATTATCGGCTGCTGCGCCATCGGCGGCGAAGCGGTAGGCTTGGCAGCGGCGCGCTGTGTACAGCACGGCTGCGACCCGCGCGCCTTGGCACCGTATGTTGGCGAGGTACAGCAGGACATTCTGCGTGACGGTGGATGGCTGCCCGGTTTTAAGAACGAGGATCCGGATGACCTCGCCCGCAAAGCGACCTTTACCGCCTCTTCGCAGAAGGAGGGCTGGGACCCGCAGCTGGTAGCAAACGGTGTTTCTCGCAAGATCGGTGCGGACAAGAACGGCTGGACTTCGGATGGCATAGGTCCGAAGGGCGAGACACTGACCATGACGATGGAGAAAGCTGCGCCTGTGAGCGAACTGCGCTTCGTGTTCCATTCTGACTTTAAGTATCCTATTCGCGTGACGATGAGCCCTAACCGTCAGGCGCAGCAGCGTCCCGGCGTACCGGCAGAGCTGATACGTGACTATGATGTGGAGCTGGTAAAGGACGGAAAAGTTGTGCGCAGCATTCCTGTGCGCGGGAATCATCAGCGCCTGAACGTGCTGAAATTTGACCAGACGGAATGTGACACAATGCGGCTGCATGTACTGAGCACTAATGGCTCCCCGGATGCTACAGTGTTCGAAGTGCGTGCATATAGTGAACAGAAATAATTAACAATAACAAATGAGTGAAGGCCTTCCTGCATGATCGGTTCAGAGATGCAACCTGGTGCAGGGAAGGCCTTTGCTCAAGAACGGCACCGCGATATGTGCAGATGTGTCTGAGTTGAAAAGCGGATGCCACATTCTGCGGTATATTGATAAGCCCGAGTAGTGGAGGTAACTAAATGCTGAAACTTGGTATTATTGGTGCAGGCAACATGGGCAGTGCGCATGCACAGAATATTCTGGAAGGAAAGTGCCCGGAGATCATCGTAACTGCGATGGCAGACCGGAAGGAATCCCGACGGGCATGGATCCGTGAGAAAGTTCCGGATGCACAGGTGTTTAGCGAGGGTGCTGACCTGATTTGCCAGGGAGACTGTGATGCAGTATTGATCGCAGTACCGCACTATCAGCATCCAGCGCTCTCAATTCTCGCATTTGAGAATGGAAAGCATGTAATGTGTGAAAAGCCGGCGGGTGTATATACGCTTCAGGTGCGCGAGATGAATGCGGTAGCGGATGCACATCCTGAACTGACATTTGCCATGATGTTCAATCAGCGAACCAATTGCCTGTACAGAAAGATGAAAGAAATCCTGGAGGCAGGTGAGCTTGGTGAACTCAAGCGTGTGAACTGGATCATTACAAACTGGTATCGCACACAGTATTACTATAATTCCGGCGCCTGGCGTGCGACATGGGCCGGAGAAGGCGGCGGGGTGCTTCTGAACCAGTGCCCGCATCAGCTGGATTTGCTGCAATGGCTATGCGGGCTTCCTGTCCGTGTACATGCCTTTACTCATGAGGGGAAATGGCATGACATTGAGGTGGAAGACGATGTGACCGCCTATATGGAATTTGCGAATGGCGCTACAGGCGTATTCATTACCACTACGGGCGATGCACCGGGAACAAACCGTTTAGAGATTACGGGCACACGAGGACGGCTGATATGCGACAATAATGAGCTGGTTTTCGATCGCCTGGAGATGGACGAGCGTGAATGGTGCAGAAATAGTACGGAAGCGTTTAAACGTCCGCCATCTGAACATATTAAGGTTGAAACGGATGGAAAGAATGAACAGCATATAGCAGTACTGAACGCATTTGCGGCGCATATAGCAAGGGGTGAGCCTCTGGTCGCAGACGGACGTGAAGGACTTCGCGGACTTATGCTTTCGAATGCAATCCATCTTTCCGGATGGACGGGCGAAACTGTCCCGATCCCGTTCGATGAGAAGAGGTTCCTCAGCCTGCTCCGCGAACGCTGTGCGACTTCACGCCATAAGGCGGAAGCAGATGTCCTGATTGATCCGTCCGGGGATTATGGCAGCGTGCCAACGGTGTAAGGAGGATAAGACAGAATGATGAGAGTCGGAGCACAGCTGTATACATTACGCGAGTATTGCAAGACACTGGATGATTTTGCACTGACACTCAGACGCGTTGCGGACATGGGCTACAGTATCGTGCAGGTGTCCGGATCCTGCGCATTCGAGGCTGACTGGCTGAAGAAAGAACTTGACAGAAACGGCCTGCAATGCGTCCTGACACATACGCCGGCTCCGCGTATTTTGGGTGAAACACAGAAGGTTTGTGAAGAGCACGACATCTTTGGCTGTCGGTATATCGGTCTTGGCAAGCACAACTTTGAGCCGGAAAAAGGTGACGCCGGTTACCGGTACTTCCTGTCGGAGTATGTGCCTGCGGCAAAGATTATGCGTGATAACGGGAAGTACTTCATGTATCATAACCATGACGGTGAATTCGCAAAACTGAATGGCAGGCTGATCATCGAGCAGCTTATGGAGGATGTCGCTTCAGACCTGATGGGCTTTACGCTTGACACATACTGGGTACAGGTGGGCGGCGGAGACCCGGCACAGTGGCTAGAAAAGCTCTCAGGACGTATCCCGTGTATCCATCTCAAGGATTATGGTTATGGGCGCACGATGTTGCCGATCGGTGAAGGAAACCTGAACTGGGAACGGATCTTTGAAAAGGCAGAAAGCGGCGGCACGGAATACATGCTCGTTGAACAGGATCACTGTAATGGCGAAGATCCTTTCGATTGCCTGAACCGGAGCCTTCAGTACCTGAGAGCCTGCGGCTTCTAAAGCTGAAATAATTATCTCCAAAAGAAAAATCACCGCTGACTTCCGATTGGGAGCCAGCGGTAATGATTTTTAGGTTACAGCAGAATGATTCCTGCATCTTTGCAGATGCGCCGCGTTGTATCGTCCCAGAATGAGGACTGAACTTCACCGATATGTGCCTTGCCCAGAAGCAGCATGCACATGCGGCTCTGACCGATACCACCGCCCATGGTATAGGGTAGCTCGCCGTTCAGTAATGCGCGATGGAAGGGCAGTTCAGCACGCTCTTCACAGCCGGCTGCGGCCAGCTGACTGCGCAACGATTCGGGAGATACGCGGATACCCATGGAAGAGAGTTCAAAAGCGCAGCCCAGAAGCTCGTTGTAGAACATGATATCGCCGTTCAGCTCCCAGTCGTCATAGTCGGGAGCGCGGCCGTCATGGCGCTGTCCGCTCTTAAGCGTTTTACCGATCTGCAGAATGCCTGTAGTATGATGCTCCCGCAGATATGCGTTTTCACGCTGCTTGGGCGTGAGGTCAGGATAGAGGTCTTCAAGCTCTTGTGTCGTAACAAAGCTGATGTCTCTGCACAGAGTGACAGGCAGCTGCGGATACTTCCATTTCAGGAAATCGAGCGTGCAGCATACAGCGGTCACAATGCGCTGCATGGCATCTTTCAGCGTATCCAGTGTGCGCTGATTCTTATATATGACCTTTTCCCAGTCCCATTGATCAACATAGACGGAGTGCAGATTATCCAGATCCTCGTCACGGCGGATGGCGTTCATGTCGGTATAGAGGCCTTCACCCAGCGGGAATCCGTAATCATGCAGAGCCTGGCGCTTCCATTTTGCCAGTGAGTGCACGACCTGCGCCTTGGTCCCGGTTTCACGTACAGTAAATGAAACAGGACGCTCAACTCCGTTCAGATCGTCGTTCAGACCGCTTGCTCCTTCTACGAACAGCGGCGCGGAGACGCGCTTCAGGTTCAGCGCATTGCACAGGTATCCCTGGAATGTGGTCTTGATCAGATCTATGGCTTCCTGTGTCTCATACAGAGACAAAGTGGAATGATAACCTGCGGGAACAATGACGTGGCTCATGAGGAGATCCGCCTTTCAGAGAATATGTCAGTATCGTAGTGCTGCACAGGTATGATTGTCAAGCACTGTATAGATTTTTTTCTGTATTAGGAAGCCCGCATCGTTCGGATGCGGGCTTGAAGATCAGGATTCCACGACTGTCTGGCGTTTGCGAATGTCGATGCCCATCTCATCAGCGGTCTCGACCAGGATATCCAGTGCCTGGATGATCTGCTCAGGCTTGTGCTCGCTGATCACGCAGAAGCGTAGTCGGGCGCTGTTGCGCGGAACGGCGGGATAGACTGCCGGGGGAACGAACACACCCTTGCGGCCCAGTGCGACGGAGAGGTCGAACGCATCGGCATCATTGCCGATCAGGATCGGAATAATAGCACTGTCACCGGCCAGGCAGGTGTCGAGCTGACGCTTATGTGCTTCCTCGACAAAGACCTTGATATTGCGCTGCATGCGCTCCATGATCGTAGGATCAGTTTGCAGCAGTTCCACAGCCTTGAGCGCGGCACCGGCCAGTGCGGGAGAGAGACCAACGGAGAATACAAAACCGGGCAGGTTGTAGCGCAGGTATTCACAAAGTGCTTTGCTTCCGGCAAGATATCCGCCGCAGGTACCCAGACCTTTGCTGAGCGTGCCCATCTTGATATCGATATCTGTAGGAGCAAGCCCGTAGAACTCATCGACACCGGCGCCGGTCTTGCCGAGCACGCCCGCGGAATGTGCTTCATCGACCATGAGGAAGCAGCCATATTCTTTCTTAAGACGTACGAACTCGGGGACGGGAGCGACATCGCCATCCATACTGTATGCGCCTTCGCAGACGATCAGGACTTTCGCGAACTTATCGCGCTGCGTGCGGAGAATGCTTTCCAGAGCTGCTACGTCATTGTGCGGGAAAGCTTTGCAAACAGCATCGCTCATGCGGCAGCCTTCGTGGATCGAGTTGTGCGCAAGCGCGTCATAGACGATCAGGTCGCCCTTGCCGCAGAAGTTGCCGACGAAGGTAACATTGGTGGCATGGCCGGAAACGAGCACAACCGCATCTTCAGTGTGCTTCCAGTGCGCGATTGCGGCTTCCAGCTGCTCATGGAGTTTCTTTTCACCACCGAGCAGGCGGCTGCCGCTGGGGGAAGTACCGTATTTCTTGATCGCATCAATAGCGGCTTGCATCGTTTCAGGACAGCCGCTCATACCGGCGTAGTTATAGCTGCCGAAGTTCAGGACTTCATGACCGTCCATGATCGAAGTATCCCGGACTACAGACTCATGACAGACGAAATACGGATTTTCACCACGCAGGGTTTTCATACGGGCCTGCAGCGCGGCATATTCCGGCATGTCTTCAACGCGGGTAATGCGCTTTGCAGGACCATTCTGCTCCGGCTCATGGCGTGCGGGCAGATCACCATGGAGGCGTGCACGCACGATCTGTGCTACATCGCGGGCACAGGTGCAATGTGCGGTATCTTCTTCTTCGAGCAGCACACCGTACTTTTCTTCGATCTTCAGCATGACGCTGAGCATCTGCAGGCTGTCGCCGCCCAGATCGTTGACAAAGTGCGCGGTGGGGGAGATGGGCTCATCAATGCCGAGTGCTTCGGCAAAGCAGTCAAGGACCTGCTTTTCGATATCGTCCTGGACAGGACCTTCCTCGTGCTGTTCTTCGACAGGCGCATTCTTGATCACGGGCACATTGCCGCCGTCCAGCGGCATGCAGGGGAAGCTGCCATCTTCGATGCGCTTGCGCAGTTCGACGCGCTTGACTTTCATGGTGCCGGACAGAGGAAGCTTTTCTGCCGTGGCGAGCAGTACGCGGACCTGCTTGGAAGCAGGCAGCGTGCGGTTGCGGGCTTCCGCGGCAGCCTTTACCCGGGCACGGACTTCCTCATCCGCCAGCTTGGATCCCAGCGACAGTACCAGCGTTACCTGTTCACGGCCTTTATCGCCCGTGCCCAGTACGCTCATCATATCTACATCGGGAAGCCCGATGAACGCATTTTCGATCTCATCCGGATAAATGTTCTCACCGGAAGCGCCGATAATGACATCCTTGCTGCGGCCTTCAATGTGCAGGCGCTTATGCTTGTCAAAGCGGACAAGGTCGCCTGTGTGGAACATGCCGTTTTCATCCAGATCCGGCGGGAGCAGACGGCCGTCACGCAGCTGGCCGACATGAATGGCGTCACTGCCGATCAGCAGTTCGCCGTCTTCCGCAACATGCGCATGTGCGCAGGGCATGATCTGGCCGGAGCATCCTGAAAGACGGGCTTCCAGACTGAGCGCACCATCCCAGGCGGTTACTGCGGTTTCCGTCATGCCATAACCGAAGCTGACATTATAGCCGAGCGCTGCCATGGTGCGCAGATGCTCGCGGGGAGCATTCGCGCCGCCCAAAGCGATCTGCTTGACAGTGGGGCCAAAGAGCTGTGCATTGATGGACTTGAACAGCTTGTTGCGTGCGAGCCAGAGACCGCCTTCAGGCCAGATGCGCTGCGCGAACAGCGAGATGCGCTGCATTGAACGGAAAGCAGCACGCTTCGGAGCACCTTTCGCAGCTACTTTTTTCTGTACAGAAGCGGAGATGCCGTTGACCAGCATGGGTACAGCCAGTACAAACTCGACCTTGCACAGGCGGCAGGTTTTGAGAATGGTCTCAGGTGCACGGTCGTGCAGATAGACCTGCGGATTGCCTTCCAGCATGCCGGGGAACGCATTGACCATTAATCCAAATACGTGATGCAGGGGCAGGAAGCAAAGCATACGCTGACGGCCGAGCGATTCATTGGTCATGCAGCGGCGCTTCTGCTGATCTACAAATGCGATGGACTGCAGACATGCGGCACGGCCGTCGTAGACATACACGCGGGAAGTAGCGGTAGTGCCGGATGTGCACAGCGCGATGCGGTCTGCCCAGACGGGGGTGAACGTCTTGCTGAAAGGTCCCTGTGTCAGTTCCTGCGGAGTGCGCTGGGTATACTCACCCAGGGCGTCACGGCGGCGGTTGATGATCAGGGCAGTGGCACCCGCCTGCGTCAGCAGATGCCGGAGGCCATCGTCGTTCAGCGTGGGATCGAGCAGCAGCGGCTTGCGGCCTGCGGCCAGCAATGCCCAGAACAGGATCAGCCAGTCAGGCTGTGTTTCGAGACACAATCCGACCCATCCGTCCTGACGGCCAAGCGCTGCATCATGGATACGCGCTGCGGTCTGCAGGGTGCGGGTGCGGAATTCCTCATATGTCCAGGTGCGCTCATATACGCCGTCCAGCCACACGGATGCGATGGCTTCGGGCTCGGCACACATGGTATCGAAAAAGTTCTCAAAGCAGAGATTCCGGCGCAGCCGGTCGCATTTCTGATCACGAGTCATCATGGCTTAAAATATCTCCTCTGCAATAATCAACGGTAATAAGCGGCAATCAGGCGGTTGAACAGACGGCGTGGAAGCAGAATGTGCAGCCAGGAAGCTGCGCGCTGTGTCAGGGAAGCCACCACAAGCCGCGCAGGAGGATTCCTGCGGCGTACTGCGCGTGCTACGGCAAGACCGACACGCTCGGGCGGCAGGCCGTTGCTTTCGTCATGGTGGATCTTTTCCGTACCGTGGGCGAATGCTTCGGCATAAGGTGAATCAGCATTGATCTGCTTGGCGCGATAGCGCTGTGAACCACCACGGCAGTCACCCGGCTCGACAACGGTGACGCGGATGCCGAATCCATACGTTTCCTGACTGAGTGCCTCCGCGTAGGCTTCGACTGCATGCTTTGTAGCACTGTACGCGCCCTGGAAGGGAATCGAGAACAGGCCATTGAGTGAAGAGAAGAGCACAATGTGGCCCTTTCCCTGCGCACGCATTTGCGGCAGTACCGCTTGAATGCAGCGTGCCATTCCGAGCACATTGACATTCATCATGTTTGCCAGGGTCTCGTTTGAGAGCTCCTCCAGCGGTGCCATGGTAAATGTCGCGGCACAGCAGACGAGCACGTCCAGCCGGCCTTGCTCGCCAAGGATCGTCTGTATGGCAGCAGTGGTGCTTTCGTCATTGGTAACGTCCAGTGTCAGTGGCTTGCAGCCCTGCGGCGGTTCTACGCCCTTTGCGAAGGAACGCGCGCCTGCATACACGGTATGTCCGTCCGCAGCAAGCGCCTGAGCGACCGCACGCCCGAGTCCCGAGGATGCGCCTGCGACCAGTGCTACGGCTTTCTCCATGACGGTTCCTCCTGCTTACATTAATATGCGTCATGATTTTACCATTCGCATGTTTGAGCGTCAACGAATTGGACGAAGCGCCACTTTTTTGACATTTTTGCGGATGTGAAATCGCAGATTTTGCTACTCTACAGTATTATTGTAATAGATATTATCACATTGCACCCTATCATTAATGACAGTTTGAGAATGCGAAAAGAAAAGATTGACTCCATTAGACACAAAATAGCGGTGAACGCAAGCAGATCGTGCGTTCACCGCCGGGTGATAAACGGGTTTTATTCAGATTACTTATACTGTGGCAGCCAGCCTTCGTGTGCGGCAATCAGATCGTCACAGAGCGCAATAGTGTCATCGATGCTTAGTTCGCTCATCGTATGCGGATCCATCAGCGCAGCCTGGTAGATGTAGTCCTT
>JAFYDF010000010.1 GCA_017544935.1 Clostridia bacterium | reverse complement strand
TCCAGTGTTACGTTATTCCCTATCCCCCGCACAACTGTTCCTTCCGTTCGGAAAGAATCACCATAAATATGATCAGCAGATGCTGCCGCATTCCACCGCTGCGCACGTGACTGGCGTGTGAAACGGAAGCCTTTCAAATGTACCTTTGTGTCCAGCGAAAAGCACAGATCATGCGTGCCCTTCAATACTTCGGGTAAACGATATGTCTCCTCCTGGTACACGTTCCAAATATAGGGTTTTTGATAGTCCAAAGTCATAATCAGGCGTCCGCCCTGATCCGGGATGCCATCCCACAGGCCTATACGATATAGATTATCGTTCAATGCAAATACGGGAATCGTAATCTCATCCGAGCCAACAGGCCCAAAATCTACACTCCCGAATCCCACTACACTGAAGCCGTCACTTGAAAACGCAATGCCTTGTTCATTACCTGGTGCTATCGCGCCAATGCGTATATCACTTAGTGCCCCTGCTACAAATGTGTACGGATCGATCCCTGCCTTGCCAAACCCATCAGCAGTTAGCTCTGTCACCGACATTACACGCGTATGCGGATAGCCATTGGCGGCAGTCGCACGCAAGTACATGGCTCCGTCACCCTTTGCCTGCACGACAACACGCGTTTCGTCTTGTTCGGCCGTTGCGCATGGCATCTCTACCCCTTCCGCATTCCGGATACTGAAGAAAATCTCCTGATGCATCGCATTTTCCGGAAGCGTACGAACACGGAATTCTGCCTGCGGCTGATCCGGCGTCATATGCCGAGGTGTCAGAGGCTTCAGTTCAATACGACGGATGAACACATCTTCTTCAACGGGAATATCTGCGCAAAGATTGTTGAACCAACGATTTTCATTCCTGTTATTGTAGGCGATCCCAATCGTCATTTCTGCAGGCTCCAGGCCGTAGCCTTCTACTTTAACATGGGCAGTTCCTGATTTTTGAGCACCTATCATCAGCAAGAGCTTACCATTGAACAGTCGGCGGCTCGTGACCTGATATCCATCACGATCGGTACTGTCTCCGTTGTCCATGCCCAGGAGTACTGCGCTGCCGTCTACCTTTACATGCACACGATCACAGGCATTCTCGACCGGATTTCCATCCGCATCCAGAACAGTCACCTCAACAAAAGCCATATCTCCGCAGGAAGCCATAAGCTGCGTATGCTCCGCTGCGAGAACGAGTCGCTTTGATTCGCCGAAAGACCGTTTCTCTTCCCTGCAGAGGACATTTCCTGCCGCATCATATGCACAGGCTGTCAAAACACCTTTCTCATACGGAACATGCCAGACAGGTAAGCAGTCAGTGATGCTGTCCAGATTTACCTTTTTTCTGCCGAGTGATACACCGTTCAGGAACAGCTCCGCGGCGTCAGCATTGGTCATTACGGGTACGTCGATCATCTGGCCTTCATTCCAGTCCCAATAAATGCCGATATGTACCATCGGCTTTTTCGTCCAGAATGCTTGGTATAGATAATAACTGTCCTTGGGGAACCCGGCTGTATCTACTTGGCCGAAATAGCAACTGCGTGTATGGTAAGGGGTCGGTTCACCGATATAGTCGATTCCCGACCATACGAACTGGCCCAGTGAGTAGGGATTCAATCGGTCCTCGGCCAGCATTTTCCTTAGATCCAAAGCGCCCCAGCTTGTATTGCTGTTGAGGAGTGCAGAGCACTGCAGGTCTTCTTCCGAAAGGATCATCGTATCCATAGGAAAATGGTATATTCCACGGCTGAAGAGAAGTGAAGCCGTCTCACTGCCATAGATGACCCAGCCCGGATGCGCCGCGTGATGCGCATCATAGTATTTTTCCGCATAGTTATATCCAACGACGTCTACGATCTCCGCGCATTTCTGTGCGCCCTCCCAAGGCATATAATTGCTTCCGAAGGTCACAAGCGCATGACGGTCATCATGCTTGCGTATCTCCTCTGTCAGAAGGCGTGTCCACATCTGCCCGCGTTCCGAAGCATGCATGTCATAAATCTCATTACCAATCGACCACATGATAACCGACGGGTGCCAACGGTCGCGGCGTACCATTGCGGCGACATCATCCTTCCAGGTATCCGGGAAGAACCTGGCATTGTCATATGTTGTCTTTGGCAGTTCCCACATATCATATAGCTCGTCGATCACCATCAGACCCAGCTTGTCGCACAGATCCAAAAACTTTCTTGCCGGTGGGTTATGCGATGTGCGGACGGCATTAACGCCCATATTCTTCATGAGCCTAAGCTGGCGTTCAGCTGCCTTTTCGTGAAACGCCGAGCCCAGCGCACCCAGATCATGATGCAGGCATACGCCATGAAGTTTCACATGCTTCCCGTTAAGATACAAACCACTATCCGGGCTAAACACAGTCTCACGGAATCCTATGCGTCTTAATTCGCGCTGACAATTCATTGACAGGCTCAACGTGTATAAGGCAGGTTCCTCCGGCGACCATGGCCTGATATTCTTTACTTCGATCTCCGCAGTACCGTCCGGTGAGAGCTTGCATCCTGCCAATACAGCCCCGCTGCTCTCTCTGAGCTCAGCATATGGCATGGCATTGCCTGCACCCTGTACCTCTGCGGATATAAGCAGTTTCCAGTTTCCACCCGCACGAACAGTATCGATGCGAAAACCATCCGGGAGCATATGACGCTCAGGCAGAATCAGCATCTGCACATCCCGGAAGATTCCCGAACC
>JAFYDF010000095.1 GCA_017544935.1 Clostridia bacterium | reverse complement strand
TCTTTCATCACAATGCGTTTGGTCATTTTTCCGATAATAACGAGACGACCGCTTGTATTTGCATTTGCGCAGGTGGACAGTGCAACGATCTTCTTCGCGTCAGCAGCTACCTCTTCATTGAAGTACACTACCTCTGTTCCTATGCCGATACCGCCGGCACCGCCGGAGCGCAGGAAGTCGAGAACGCTGTCCATGCGGTTTCCTACACGGTATATCTGGTTCTCATATGCGTCAGTATTCAGCACGGCGAAAAACTGAACATCATAAATCTCATCTTTGGTAATGATAACGCCGGTCTCTGTACCGTTCATATTGTCCAGGCTGCCAAACATAGCACCGCTGTCCATGTGATGGCCATAGATCACATTATATGAATCAGAGAAATCAGCATTGTTCGCAGCTGCCAGATAGATAGCGCCGGTCAGGCTAGGCCTGCGGTAGATGTCCACAGATGCATAATAAGTATCATTGGTACCCTGCACAACGGGATAGTCAATGGATGTCCCGTAAACTGTCAGCCAGCAGCGATAGTCCTTGTTGATATCTTCCAGATCAGAGCTCGAGAGAGGAATCTCATAATCATCCATGATCTCGGGCTTGAACTGCACCAGATCCCAGGCATTGGAAGAAGCGGCACGTTCTGTTGCAAACGTATCGTAAAGAACATACCCGGAGTAAAGGATCAGCACTGCTGCCAGCAGGCCGGACAGCAGCGTCACAGCGCCGCCACCGGCACCAAGTGCCAGTTCAATGACCCGATTAACAACCGTCTTTGTTGGTGCCGAGTGAACTACTTCCCTCTTATCCTTGCCGGCCATACTGTGCCTCCTTCCTTTTCTTTCTGATTTGTTTACATATTGTTCCTGCGCATGATCGTTATAACGGTACCGAGTATCTCCTGCTCTTTCACGGCTCCGAAGAAGCGGCTGTCCGCGCCTCCGTTCCGGTAATCGGCCAGGACGAAATATTCTCCCCGTCCCAGTTCCAGCGGGTATTCCACAAATCCTGAATACTCATACGTCTGATAAAAGATCCCGCTTTCAATCATATGATTTCCGTTAATGACCAATCCCTCTCCATCGCTGATCTGGACCGTATCGCCCGGTCCCGCGACCACACGGCAGATGAACATCGTCTTTTCCGGCTCGGAGGGATCCTTAAACCCGATCCAGTTCAAAGCCTTTCTCCACCAGGGTTTGTCCACTGATGCAGCTTCCTCTTCCACCAGTCCGAACTCATCATAGGATTCTTCAAGATAGTCAGTAGGCTTTTCAAACACTATCACATCCTGCGCATGAATGCTTTGCTCAAGGCGATAATAAAGAACAAGGTCTCCCAGATCGATTCTCGGATACATGTCTCCGCTCGGCATAACGGTAATGCCTACCAAGTGGAAAACCAGGACATAGATCACGAGAGCAAGCAATGCAATCCTTATGATCAAATCACGCAGTGCACGCAGATACCGCCGATTGTCCGTCTTGGGCTGCTCAGGTTTTTCTTCTCTGTTTTCCTGCTCTGCCGGTCTGGTCTCTTCTGTCGCGCTGGATGGGATCATTTCTTTTTTCATCTTGAATCCTCTCATTTTCATACTCGGTATACTGAAAAGGGAGCGCTTTCCGAGTGCACTCTTTTCAATACACGCTACCCTTGCCTGCAAGGCATTGTCAGATGCCTTTGTTCAGGATATTGGATTGCCTTACAGGCAAGGGAAGTAACAGTTCTGATTTACTGTTTCTAGTGTCTTGATTCAGTCAGATTATTTACTGGCATTCATCTTGCGGCGATGGCCGATCAGCAGCAGTGCAAGACCGGCGGCCAGGATCAGGACGTAAGGAGCTACACGCATCACAACGCCGGTCGGGGAGATGAGGAGCAGTGTGTTGATGATATCAATGCTCTGCCTAGAAGCCAGCTTGCTGTATACTTCAGTGTCTACGCTCTGCTTGGTGGATTGATAGGCTTCTTTCTCGTTCTGCGGCACCGCAGCAGTAGGAGCGTCTCCCCAGGATACGTTGCTGTCTGCTTCAGCATCTACGCCATTCACGGAGGTAACGACCATGTAAGTAACACCGACCATATCGTTGGTCTCATATACGTCCACGTCTACACCGGCAGGAATGCCCGTATAGGTAATAGGCATACCCTCTTTGACCGCAACCACACCAGACCAGGTGGGTTCGGAAGCAACGGGATTGAAGCCTGAAGAACCGGACTCCACATTCTCAGTGATCGCAAAAGTGGTCTTAAACTCTTCGCTGTTCCTGAAGATCACAGTAAATGGGAAGGCGTGGCCTTCACCGAAGGTATCGCCTACGACATCTTTGCTCAGTTTAAGGTCATAGGTGTAATAGCTGTCCTGTCCGCCGCTCTCGGCAACGAAACCGTTAGTCTTGTCAGTTGAAGTATCTACATTGTCATTGGCAGCCATGCACACATATCCGTAGATCTTCAGATTGCCATCCACATATACATCCAGATAGCGCTCATTGGGATTTTCAGAATTGCCGTGCTCAACAGCAATACCCTTATAGGTTGCACCATCAGCCAGTGCTTCAGCAATCTTGTAGCGATAAACACCAGGCTGAGAGAAAGATACGCCAGAGAAATCAATCTTAATGTCATAGGAGTTGGTTGCGCCAGATGCAGAAGAATTCAGCTTCATGCTGTTAGTAAATACAAGCTTACCGACTGCGCTGTCGGAACCACCAGCTTCACCGTCGTTTACGACCAGTCCAGAGGTGATGCCTGCCTTGACCGGCGCCTGTACTGCTGTCCCGGACCCATGAACATCCGCATCATCCGTTACCGAAAGGCCGGAAACAGAGGCCGGAGTTACGGTGTACTCGTAAGCAAATGCCGGTGCGAATACCTCGGTGCTTGACGCATTGTATGAAACCAAGTCCTTCTTGATAACGATCATTTGCTGCTGAATGATTTCGGTATCCTTCTCCGTCCAGGCGCCCGCCCTGCCTTCGTTAAGGCTGGATGCGCTTTCGCCGAAAGCTACCGCTGTTACACTCAGGATCATGAAAACTGCAAGGATCATGGCAAGGGTCTTTTTCATTGGGATATCTCCTTTCATTTTTACCGCCTTTGGCGGGCCTTCCGTGCTCATCTCGGTTTGATGAATCCGGTAAGGTCAAATCTTTTTTACGAGCTTATCCTACCAATACACAATTACATTGTGAGTTACTTTCACTATAACTTATTATTTTTAAAAAGTTTTTTTGTAACCATATTAGTAGAGAAAGATTGCTTATCAAACGCTCTGATAAGCACATAAAAACAGCCCGCAGGATCGTCTCAAAACAGAGACAGACTCTGCAGGCTGCCAGGAGGAATTGATTGTTGTCGTTTCCCGATCGCGTTATTACATAGCCATGATCATCTGAATAAATCAAGAGATCTTGTTACGCATCCGCATTGCTCTTTTTACGTACGCGCAGCATCAGAAGTGCCAGGCCAGCCACCAGCATCAGCGCATAGGGAACGATCGTCGTTTTATAGCCTGTGGGAGCAACAGGTGCAAGATTGTTTACAACAGACAGTAGATCATCATCCTGCAGGATCATCGTCATGCTGCTTCCCTTGGCAGGAGAGTCCGGGCTGCTTCCCAGTGTCCATGTGGTTTCATATGCGCCATTGTCTTCTGTGATAATGATATTCTTGCCTTTGGGTAATCCCTCAATTGCCACGGTATCTCCATGACGCATCCAGAAAGAACCGCCAACCGGAATGCTTGTTACAACCGTTGTCCCTTCGAAGGCGCGCGTAATCGTAGCCTTAAAGGATCCGGAAGTCATTCCTTCAACGCTTGTCAGCGTAAACGTGAACGGCCTATTCATTTCAGCAAATGCACCCGTCACGGTCTTGGTGATCGTAAGCAGCAGATCACGGATCGTCAGTCTGGCAGGAATATAGACACGCCGGATATTGTAAACCTCGTTATAATTAATCGAATCGATTTGAATCAGGTTCTCAAGTTGTTCGTCTGTCAGGTCGGAAGCAGTATATTC
>JAFYDF010000094.1 GCA_017544935.1 Clostridia bacterium | reverse complement strand
GGAGAAATCCAGTTCGTCATCGTGCAGGAAGCTTCCGGGGCGTATGGCTTCCCCAAGGGCCACATGGAAAGCAGCGAAACGGAAATGCAGACCGCGGCCCGGGAAATCCAGGAAGAAATCGGACTGTTCCCCATATTTGTACCCGGCTTCCGGGAAACTGATGAATACGATCTTTCTGAAAAGCCCGATACGCATAAGCAAGTGGTGTACTACCTGGCTGAATTCGGCAGCGAGCCGCTCATTCCCCGTCAGGGAGAGATCAAGAAAATCCTTTTGCTGCCCTATGCGGAAGCTATTCTGCTATTTCAACATGAAGGTATCTGCCGGGTTCTTGCCGCAGCGCAGGCTTTTTTATCCGGACGATAGCCAGACTCATGACAAAGCCTTTGTGAGGCTGTTAATGAGGCATTTCGAAAAGTAAGGCGTATCATGAGGAAGGCGATATGTTAATTACAGCCTCTTTTTTAAGGAGTGTGAATGAACAATGCGCAGGAAAGCCCTTTGGTGGGTGGTATTTGCTGCCTGCATTTTACTGCATGCTATTGCTTTGAGTGAAGAGACAAATATGGCTTTCAGCTTCAACGGAGTTATGTGGGGAATGTCCAAGGAGGAAGTACGCTCTCTGCTGGATTTTGAACCTTTTCAGGAACCAACCGCACAAACCGGGCATTCAGCGCTTGTTTACCAGATGCTGCTGGATGATACGCCCTGCATCATTCAATATAACTTTCTACCCAGTGACGCTCTGTATAACATTACGATAATGTCCCCGGATGCTGAGAAGTCTTTCTATAGCAGAATGGCAGAGACGTTTACCTCTCTGTATAGTTCGCCTTTGACGGCGAAAGATGCCAGCATGGAATCTGACGATGCTGCCGCCGTCATGATAGCTGCATTGATGCAATCTTCAGCAGATACCGATTTTCTGGGATGGAATGCTGACCAAGAAACCGTCATCATCCTCAGCTTTGAACCTACCTATAAGGTGTGCTATGTTGAAGTGCGGCGCTATACGGATTATTTCCGATTCAGCTCAGATTAAAAGCTCGTCATGGTAAGGCTTTTGTGGGGCTGCTGAAGAGATGCTTTAGAACAATAATCATTACTTCGGTTATCTGCGGAGCAGCTTTCTTGCCGCTCCGTTTTCAAATGTAACTTGTTTTTTTCTCTGTAATATCAAGCATCAATCCATTTCTTGTCTTTTCATAATCTGTTATTATATTCTTGAGAGGGAGGGATTCGACATGAATCTAGATTCGAAGTTGACGGGATTATTCCTGCAGATAGAACGTAAAAAAATGGGAATGACACAATCTGAACTTTCTGAAAAATTGAATATCAGTCCGCAGGCTGTATCAAACTGGGAACGGGGCGAAACACTTCCTGATGTCTCCATACTGCTGGATCTTGCAGAGACGCTTCATTGCTCTGTTGATGCGATACTATCTGGTGGCAAAGGCTGCGGCGGTTTTCGAAGGCATGTCACTGTGGCGCAGATGCAGGAAGCATTGTCTTCACTGGACCGTATTGGTGAGCTTTTAGGGCGCGATCACTTTATCTACCAGTGTATCATCGAAGCATTGAACTCGCGTATGAACACCACTATCGAAGTATCTTTCTCCGATCCGCATATTTTCGATGTTTTCACTGTTGAATTTCTGCTGGCGTGTGTCGGAAATGGTGATTATGTTGATCCCAAGGATGTGCAAGCGCATCTGCCATCGAGCCCAGCTCGTGATTACCTGATGAAATTCATGCAGGAACACGGAATACGCTGATAATGGGCACAGCAATGCATTCTCTGGACGATTGTTGAAGCGTTACTTCAGGAAGAAATTCAAATGCGTTTATTGGATGGTTCCTTCGGGGATCATTCATTTATTATTTATTAACGTGTAAGTTCATTTTAAAGTTTTCTTTTTCCATTCTCTTTGGTTGTGTTCATTCAAAATAAGTTAAATAAAACATTATGTATTTCCTTTTTTATATAGAATCGCACCGCTATACAGCTTGACAGTTCTGCCACGCGTGTTATAATTAATTGTAAATTGACAATTAAATGAACGGAGGCTGTCTTCATGCATTATACGATGACTATTGCAGGTGTCACCCGTGATTTGCCCCTTTGCCGGGTCAATGATGATCTATACATTGGTGCGTTCGTCATCTTTGGCGATGTGGAATTAACCGTTGCTTGTGCACGTGAACTGCTCAAACTTGCTCCTGAGCATGATATACTTATCACTGCCGAATCCAAGGGCATTCCGTTGGTATATGAAATGGCACGCCAGCATGGCGAAAACCGTTATCTTATCGCCCGAAAAGCAGCTAAACTATATATGCGCAACGTATTCAGTACAGATGTTACTTCCATAACTACTGCAAATCGTCAGATGCTTTGTATTGATGGTGAGGACGCGGAATATATGCGTGGCAAACGTGTGCTGATCGTTGATGACGTCATTTCCACCGGCGGTTCCCTGATCGCAGTTCAGAAGCTGGTTGAACAGGCAGGCGGCAACGTTGTTGGCAAAATGGCCATTCTGGCGGAAGGTGCAGCTCAGAAGCGCGACGATATCATTTATCTTGAAAAGTTGCCTTTGTTCAATTCCGACGGTACAGTCAAGGAATAATCTCCATCCAGTTTCATTCAAAAAACCCGGCTGGTTCTTTAACCGCCGGGATCATTTTTACTCAAGTCTTATCTTTTTCAATCGTTTCATAACATTGTTAATGCCACGTCCGAAGTAATCATGCAGGATTGCATATTCCCTATATAGTTCTTCATAAATGCGCACATTGTCAGCAATAGGCTTATATATATGAGCATTCTTGGGAGCCATAGCTGCAGATGCGTCCTGTATGCTAT
The DNA here is from genome assembly GCA_017544935.1 of Clostridia bacterium. GTDB lineage: Bacteria > Bacillota > Clostridia > Christensenellales > Aristaeellaceae > SFMI01. The sequence goes on along the minus strand of JAFYDF010000094.1, from coordinate 50,693 downwards.
CATATCCTCCTGATTCTTTTCCTGCTGCAGTCGCAGCAAACATTGCACTTCCCAGAGCGGCTCCCTGTTTGGCGTCTACCGCACGTACAGGCATATTCAATACATCTGCATAGATCTGCATCGCCATGGCATTTTTCTGGCTTATTCCGCCTGTAGCAAAGAACTCATTGACAGGCACGCCATACTTACGGAAATTATCAACGATCATTCGCGTACCATAAGCAGTAGCCTCAATCAGTGCCCGATAAATCTCCTCAGGCTTTGTCTGCAGTGTCATGCCAAGGATCATTCCGGTGAGATCGAAATCCACGAGTATGCTACGGTTTCCATTAAACCAGTCAAGGGCCAGCAATCCGCTTTCCCCGGGTTTCTGTACAGATGCTAGTTCTGTCAGATACTGCTGTATACTGATCCCCCGTTCTTTTGCTGCATCTTCATATGCATTGGGGACACAGTTTCGGCAGAACCATGCAAAGATATCGCCCACACTGCTCTGACCAGCCTCATATCCGAGAAAGCCGGGCAGCAAACCGTCCTCAACCACTCCGCAAATACCCGGGACCTGTTTTTCTACTGTCGAAACAGTCATATGACAGGTCGATGTTCCTACAATAGCAAGCATCTGCCCCGGGCGTGTTACTCCTGCGCCGGCTACACAGACATGCGCATCAATATTTGCCGCAGCAACAGCAGTTCCAGGCAACAGACTGAGTTTTGCAGCAATATCAGGTTTTACTCTACCTGCACGACTTCCAATTGGAATTACCGGTGCAAAACATTTCTCCTCTATCACGTTTTCAAGGCGCGGATCGATTGCCTTGAAAAACTCGTGAGAAGGATACCCGGTCTGTTTATTATAAAAGTTCTTGTAGCCTGCAGAACAGGAATTTCGTGTATCTGCACCTGTCAGCAGCCATACAAGCCAGTCACCGGCTTCAACATACTCATACATCTTGTCATACAGGTCGGGATCTTCATCGAGCAGCTCCCAAAGCTTAGGAAGTGTCCATTCGCTGGATACTTTTCCGCCATAATTTGCATGCCACTTTTCTTTTCGCTCAATAGCAATTCTGTCTATCTCATCAGCTTTCTGTTGGGTTGAGTGATGCTTCCACAGCTTTACATATGCATTAGGATGATTTTTAAACTCTTCCGAAAAGCACAAAGGCGTTGCTGACTTGTCGACAGGCAACATCGTACAAGAAGTAAAATCAATACCCAATCCGATAATATCATCAGGCTTAACCCCGCTGTTTTTTACCACCTCTGGAACAATCTCAAACAGCGCATCCAAATAGTCCTGAGGATGCTGCAATGCCCAGTCAGGGCCAAGCGGCGTACCGTCAGGCAATTTCTCGCTCATAACAGCATGTGGATACTCAAAGACTGCTGATGCCAATTCATGCCCGTCACAGACATCTACCAACAAAGCACGGGCAGATAAAGTACCATAATCGATTCCAATCGTATATTTAGACATTATAACCACCTCATTTCCAAGTACAGTGTATCACACAATCATTTATTATGCACGTAAAATCATTGATTTCCATTCTTTTTTTCATTATATTATGCTATACTGAATACACTTAGAAGAAAGTGAGGCCATATCTGATGATCGATCTTCACGCAATTCAAACCGAAGTGGAAAAACTAATCCGCAAAGCCGGGGCAATCATCCTATCAGCCAGTTCTTCACCTGTACATCAAAAAGGCGGTCACATGAATTATGTGACAGATACTGATATATCCATCCAGGCAATGCTTAAAAATGGGTTAATGGCTCTCATTCCCGAATGTCTTTTTTTTGCTGAGGAACAGGAAAATGAACAACTGACAGATCAATATACCTGGGTTGTCGACCCTTTGGACGGCACAAATAATTTTATTCGTGGAAGAAAGTATTCTTCAGTATCGATTGCATTGCTAAAAGATAAAAAATGTATTCTTGGTACAGTTTTTCAGCCTTTTCTTAATGAACTGTATACCGCCATCCGAGGCGCCGGTGCATTCATGAACGGTATGCCTCTTCATGTCAGCACGCTTTCTTTCGACAAAGCACTTGTCGATTTTGGCTCTTCTCCTTACTACATTGAGCTTACTGAAGCAACTGCCTATGCGTTCCGTGAGTTCCTGCTGAACTGCGGAGATGTACGTCGTGTTGGTTCTGCTGTCATGGATTGCTGCGATATTGCCAGCGGACGTGCTGAGATTTTTTGGGAGATGAAGCTTTCCCCCTGGGATTTTGCTGCAGGATCACTGCTGATAGAGGAAGCAGGAGGCTGTTTTATGATGCCTTATCAAGATGAAATTGATCTTGGACGACCCGCATGCATCCTAGCTACCAATGCTGTTTGTAAAGATCAGGCGCTACAAATCATGTATGCCGCAAAGGAGCGGATCAAGTGATGATATTATCTTCACCGCATGTACATACACAGTTCTGTGATGGGCGTTCTTCAGCTGAAGAAATGGTGCTCTCAGCACTATCTCACGGCTGTCAAAGTCTGGGCTTCTCTAGTCATGCACGCCAGAATTTCGCTTCTAACAGCGCCATGAGCCCGGAAGCAGAAATAGCTTATATTGCTGAAATACACCGTCTCCAACAAGCATATTCCGACAGAATTCGCATCTGGCTTGGTATCGAGCTCGATTCATATTCCTGTGCTGATACCGCACCATACGATTATATTATCGGTTCAGTACATTATCTGCCTAATGAGTCCGGGTTTACAGCAATTGACGGTGCAAGCGAACCACTTTGTACACTGCTGAAGACCTTTTATAAAGGTGACGGAATCGCTATGGCCAGGGATTATTATTTGGCATATGGCGCAATGATGCGAGCACGGCGGCCTCAAATCGGAGGTCATTTTGATCTGATCCGCAAATGGAATAAAACCTGTCATCTCTTCGATGAAAATCATCCAGTATACCGCCAGCATGCCTTGCATGCTTTGGAAGCTGCATTTGAAAGTGGAGTGGTACTTGAAGTCAATACGGGCGGGATGGCTCGTTATGGAGCCGAAAGTCCTTATCCCGCCAGATGGCAGCTGGAAGTTTGGCACGAAATGGGCGGAGATGTTATTCTTTCTTCTGATTGCCATTTTGCCCCTGATCTACTTTCACATTATAACGACGCTGTTGAGTTACTGCTCAAAATTGGATATAAAAAGGTCCGTGTTCTTGGCACGGGCAAGGATATGTTTGAAGAAACGAAGCTGGAACCGATTCAGCTGTAGATTCTCGGAACCCGTTTCCCAATTACAGCTGTGCACTCGTTGCGATTCAGTTTCCCGATTGACGCATACTCTGTCAGGGTAATGTCATCACCAAGCAGTGTGACTTCATCATTTTGCAAAACGCCGGGAATTTCCGTTATGTCGGCCATCATCTGGTCCATACAGATGAGGCCGACTATTTTTGCTCGCATACCATGGATCATTATTTCACCGCAGCGGCTGAAGACACGAGGATATCCATCCGCATAGCCCGCTGAAATAACGGCAATTTGAGCATCATGGTCAAGTGGATGCTCATCATCATACCCAATCAGGCTGCCTGAAGGAACAGAAAAAACACGAACAACACGAGCCATAAACCGTACTGTAGATTTGGGTAGCTCGCCGGTCATTCCACGCGGCGCATTGCCGTACAGCATAGCACCAACCCTGACCGCCTGATACTGCCATTGCGGATACCGCACGATGCCGATCGAGTCTAGCATATGCACCATAGGTGGACAGATACCTTCGTTTTTCAGATCGTTCAGGATGCCCTCTAATGCTTCATGCTGCTTAATATCCGCTTCTTTATCATGAAGGGCCAGATGAGTATAGATTCCTTCTGCTTCGAGATTAGACAAGTCAGCGCATCGCCGAATCTCATCAATAGCATTATCGCATGTAAAACCAATTCGATAAAGTCCTGTATCTACTTTATAATGGACTCTTGCAGTAGTGCCAAGCTCCTGGGCAGCTTCAGAAATACGCTTCGCTGCATCATAGCTTCCAACCGTAAGCCTGATCCCGACCCGAACGGCATCTATAACCGCCCCGCCCAGCGTCTCCCCCATACAGAGAATCCAGGCATCAGGCAAAGCTTCACATAAAGAAAAAGCCTCACTTAGGCAAGCGACGGAATACCGTCTAACCCCGTGAGCCCAGAGCAGTCTCGCTACAGGTACAGCACCGAGCCCGTATGCATCCGCTTTCAGAACAGCAATCAGTTCTGTCTTCGGACTGATAAGGCGACGTGTTACCTCAAGATTATGGACGATCGCTGCCGTATCAACCTCCAGCCAGCAACGGGCACGGGGATGATCATGCATAAAGCGCCCCTCCTTAAGTATGGTTTTTAGGATCTGCTGCATCGGCAAACGCATTGCCAATGATATAGAATGATATCGTTATAATGCTTAGTACAATTGTTGGGAAGAGCAACTGGTATCCCTGTGAAGTAGATATTAAGCGTCTTCCTACATTGATCAGGTTGCCAAGAGATGGCATGCTCACAGGAAGGCCAAGACCTATATATGTTATAAATACCTCGCTGCCTATTGCACCGGGAACAGCCAAAGCCATTCTCAGCATGATTACAGATACGAGATATGGCAGCAGATTACGCAGAATAATGCGTGCAGGCCGGCTTCCCAGACATCTTGAAGCCAGATTATAATCTCTGTCACGGATGATTATGATTTGGTTACGGATAAAGCGCGCCATACCTACCCAGCCAGTCAGGCACATAGCGAAAATGAGTGTGCCAATGCCGGGATGCATAATATAGGAAATCAGGATCAGCACAATTGTGGTAGGTACATTGTCCACAACGTTATATACTGCTGTAAGCAGCCTGTCCAGCTTGCGGATATAGCCCCACAGCACACCGACAACGATACCTATGAATGCTTCAATCACAGCTACTGAAAAGCCGATGAACAGTGATGTACGTGTTCCGCGCCATACCAGTGCCCATAGGTCCTGACCCAGATTATTCGTGCCGAATACAAACGGAGCGGTACTAGGCAGAACATTCAGGTCACATTCCCTGATTACGGTCGCTACGTTGTCCTCTATGCGAATATTCTCAGTCCGAATAAACAGAGGATCACCGTTGTTCGTATAATCAGCGGGAGCAGAATAAAGCTTAATTGGGAAATTGCTACGGGAGTCATAGGGAACTGCAGTAACATCCTCAGGTAGTTTCAGTTTTGTCGAAAAATCGTTTTTGACAAATCCTGTCTGTCCGTTATACGTGACCTTACAATATTCATCCCCATATTCTATTACGGTGAAAACAGTTCTTGCCTTCAGACTCTCGAGTACATTACTGACAGCTGTCCATTCCTTGTCTTCATAGGGCGTAACGATCAGCACATCGCCAGCTTTCGCCTGTACAAGAGCAGTGGTAAGTGAAGGCGCCACATTGCTCATCTGCATCTGTGTTGTCGGATGGTTAATAATCTTTCCTGATGGATACTGGTTCGGAAGGAAAGGTTGAATAACAGTAAAAGCGAGCAGCACGACAAGGATCATAAACGCAACTGCTGCAGCCTTGTTCCGGATAAAAGCTCGAAACGTGCTTTTCCAGTAAGAATAATCAGAATATCCGGCTCTTTCAGCATTGGCAGCATCATACTCTGCAAATCCGAAAGGATCACTTTCTCGCCTTTGGCGCAGCTCCTCATTCATCTTGTCCTCAAGAGGTGCTGTTTTGATTTTACGAAGAAAGCCCATCAGCGTGCATCCTCCTTCTTTGTAAAGGTGATGCGCGGATCTATCAGTGCCATCAGAAGATCTCCGAGCAGAAGTCCGATAATGCCGACACTGCTGAATATCATGACAAGCGCTTGGACCATGGGATTGTCCTGACGTCCAATTACGTCCACAAGAAGACCACCCATGCCAGGAACAGAATACAATGATTCAATATATATTGAGCCGCAGATTGTAAACATCAGGGATGTCGGTATATACTGAATCATCGGAACAAATGCATTGCGGAAAATATGCTTTACAGTAATTTTCCACGATGTCATACCTTTAGCTCTTGCAAGCTTTACATAATCCTTATTACTCTCATCCACCATATACCTGCGCAGCCACATAGCATAATAAGCTATATTACCAAGAGACATACTGAACACAGGCAAAATCCATGTTTTCCAATTTGTGCGATCAAACAGCATTCCGATTTGTAGCGCCCTTGTTCCATACGACTGCAGATAAATGTAATACACAGCAGCAGGAACAGCATTGATCAGAACTATGAATACAGTACCAAACTTATCCCAAAATTTACCTTTTGAACGTGCCATAGCCATTCCAAGAGGAAGTCCAAGAAGCATGGCAACGCCCATTGCCATAACACCCAATTCAATAGACAGAGGCGCTTTCTGTGAGATGATATCAATGATTGGAGCACCAGCGCGGTAACGGGAAGACACGCCCAAATCGCCGTGGAGAAGCGAATTAAAAAACCGCAAAAGCTGGATATGCATAGGCTGATCAAGGCCCAGCTGTGCCAGCTTGGCGGCAATCATCGCGTCATCCATTTTATCGATATTGTCAAGATATCCTTCAATCGGCATCTGCCGAAGAAGAATAAAAACAATCGTCAGGATAACAGCAAGTGTAACGACTGCAGAAAGCAGCCTTTTCCCCACATATTTTATCAAAAAGCGTACTCCTCAAATAAAGCGCAGGAACGGCAGGGGGACGAACGCCCCCTGCCGCGCATCAATGAAACATTGTCAGTTCTGGGCCAGTGCGGCGACTTCGCTCTCCCACTGATCCAGTGCATCATAGTACTGGTCAGTGCTCATAGGAGCATCAAGAAGTACCACGCCCTTATAGCGTTCCTTGGACATGCCGCAAGCAGTGAACGGTACCGTGAAAGGATCAATACGGCTAGCGGTATAACCACCAGTGGTAAATCCGAACGGGATAAGGATCGCATGCTCAATCAGGTAAGCTTCAGCCTCAGCGAAAGCAAGATAACGGGCTTCCATGTCATCATAGATTTCCATGGCTTTGATTACGAGCTGATAATAGGGAGCCATTACTTCATCCATACCCTCGTTCTTATAAGCGAACTGATACTTATTAGCGCTCGCAAAAGAACCGTCAGAGAAGGGCTCAGTAAATGTCTGAGGATCATCATAGTCAGGGCCCCAGTTAGTCTTGCAGATGGCGTAGTTACCGGCTTTACGTACATCAGATACGAAGCTGTTGGCCATGCTGTGCTCAACAACGATGTCGATATAGTCAGTACCGAGTAATCCTTCAAGCTGAGATTCTATAGCCTGGCTTTCATCAGCCCAGGCATCACCAGAGCCATAAGGCAACAGGATCACGACGGGCAGCTTGACGCCAGCTTCTTCCAGTTCCTTCTTGGCGGCTTCCTTATACTCAATTGCCTTTTCAGGCTGGTATGTACCGTTGCCCAGTGCGCTGATCTCAGCCAGAGCACCCATATTGCTGTAATCCACACCATTCAGATGCACGAAGTTCTTCGGAGTAATGCTGTTGAACATCAGCTCTTCAGCAGCATCACCATCATTGATCACACGGGCATACAGGCGGTCAAATCCATAGTAGAGAGACTTACGGAAATTCTCATTAACAACAGCTTTCTTCCAGTTTTCGGGCTCATACTCCTCACCGAATTGAGGATCATAGTTGAAAGCATAGAAATAGCTGTAGAAGCTGGTCGGACGGGAAGGACGGATCAAGTCAGCCTTTTCAGGATCGTTCAGCCATTCCTTAGCGATCGTCGTGCTGATAGAAGCGCTGTCAACTTCGCCGCGCAGATACATTTCAGGAGAAATGGTGGAAGCTTCAGCGTTATAGGTAAAGGAAAGCTTATCAATGAAGACATTTTCAGCATCCCAGTACTCGGTATTCTTGCTCAGCACACGGCGCTCCTGAGGCGCAAACTCGCTCAAGACATAGGCACCGCAATAAAGGATGGTGTCGTTGCCGGTTGCAAGGCCAAAGTCTGCACCTTTCTCAGCAAGGAAGGGGCCGTAAACAGGCATGAAGGAAACGTAGTCCAGCATGGAAAGGAAGAAAGGAGTGGGCTGGGTCAGCGTGTACTCCAGTGTGTAATCGTCATATGCTTTGATACCGACTGTGGTAAAGTCATCGGTTTCCTGATCATAGAACGCCTTTGCGCCGGAAATGTATGAACGAAGGATCGAAGCGCCACTGGAAGCATTATCCTTATTCAGGATATACTTAGCGGACTCAACAAAGTCATTGGCAGTCACTTCATCGATCACGTTGCACTGAGCATCAACCCACTTAACACCCTGACGGATGTTGAAGGTCCAGGTCAAGCCATCCGTGCTGGTCTCCCAGCTCTCAGCCAGAGAAGGCTGCAGCTGGCCATAACGGTCATACTCAACCAGCGTATCAACCAGGTTGCACGCAAGGGAGAAATTGTTCGTCACGGTGGTGGTCAGATAATTCAGAGTAGTGATCTCACTGGAATACAGTGAAGTGTAAACATTTCCTTCAGCCATAGCGGGCAGAAGGCCGATGACCATCAGCAGTGCAAGAGCTAATGAAAGCAGCTTTTTCATCGGAATATCCTCCTTTGTCCAAATAAAAATCTGATTTAACAAGTGCATTATAGCATAAACAAAGCATTCGTCAAATCAAATATGGTTTTTTGTGCAAATCAATGAAAACTTTGCACGTTCTGCCTACTATATATAGTAGGAAAATGATTGTTGCAATACCATTATCTGCGAATACCCAGCAATGTGATCGCTTGTGCAAGCGTCTTCACAGGAATCAGTTCTGCTCCAAGCGTATTCTTAACGTGTTTAGCCGAATCATATGGGCACATGATCTTTTTGAATCCTAGCCGTACACATTCGCTAATCCTGCGTTCCATTTGTGTGATTGCTCTGACTTCGCCTGTAAGTCCAACTTCTCCCATGATCGCAAAATCTGATGGCACTGCAACTTCCTGCAAAGAAGAAGCAACCGCAACGCACAGTGGCAAGTCAACAGCAGGCTCCGAAAGAGAAAGCCCTCCTGCGACATTGACATATACATCCTGGTCATAAAGGCGCAAACCTGCACGTTTTTCCAGTACAGCAAGCAGCAACGCCACGCGCCCCTGATCTGCACCGTTGACCGTCCTGCGCGGAACAGCATAAAAGGAATGCGATGCAAGTGCCTGCAGATCGACCAGCATAGGCCGGCTTCCTTCCATACAGCAAAAGATGACCGAGCCACTTGCGCCTGCAGTGCGATTGGAGATAAGAGTTTCCGATGCGTTCTCTACAGGGAGCATGCCTGTTTCTGTCATTGAGAACATCCCCAGTTCATTGACAGAGCCAAACCTGTTCTTCACAGCGCGAAGCAGCCGGTACTCATGTTGATAATCGCCCTCAAAATAGAGAACGACATCCACCATATGTTCCAGAACACGCGGACCTGCGATCGCACCTTCTTTCGTCACGTGCCCGACCAAGATTACTGCACAGCCGTTAGTCTTGGCCCAACGCATTAGTACCGCCGCACTCTCGCGGACCTGACTTACGCTGCCAGGAGCGCTTGACATGTCCGGGCGATACGTCGTCTGAATAGAATCGATCACCGCAAGATCCGGCTGTACCGCATTGAGCTTCTCCTCAATCGCATCCACAGCGTTTTCTGCCAGGACATCGATCTCATCCTTTGCTACACCCAGTCGGTCTGCGCGCAAGCGGATCTGGCGAGCGCTTTCCTCGCCGCTGACATACATGACACGTTTCCCCTGTCTTGCGACCTGCGCGCACACTTGAAGCAGCAGCGTACTTTTTCCAACGCCCGGCTCGCCGCCCACCAGCATCAGAGAACCATCTACGATTCCGCCGCCAAGTACACGGTCAAACTCTCCGATTCCGGTCGGCAAATGTGTTTGCTCAGCGGCTTCGATCTCATATATCTTCTGGGTAACAGCCCCTGTTCCACCGCGCTGTTTAGCAGGTTTTGCGGCAACTTCCGGCGTAGATTGCACGACCACTTCTTCCATTGTATTCCATGCATCACAACCGGGACATTTTCCATACCAACGTACACTTTCATATCCACATTCACTGCAGACATACGTTCGTTTTGCTTTAGGCATAGCACTACTCCTTTTCAGCATTACTTAAAATTTCGCCAAATATACTTTAGCTCCTGCTGTTTTTACATCACATTGCTTGTTTTTCAGAGGTATATCTTTTATAATTATTTCTGCATTCCTACAAGGAGCTGATTTTTCGTGCGTAGAAGCCCTGATCTGTTCGCTGAAAAAAAGAGGCATCATACCGGGTGTCTGGTTTATCCGCTGCTGCTTTTATTTGTCATTGGTATCGCAGTAGCACTGAACATGATAAACAATGGTCGTATTCAGGTCAAAACGCAGAATGTTACTGTAGCAAATCTTTCCGATGACTTTGAACGTTTTCGCATTCTCCATATCAGTGATCTGCACGGGAATGAGTTCGGTGCAAATCAGAACACGATTGCGACCATGCTGAAAGAATACAATTACCAGGCTGTCTGTATCACAGGCGATGTTTGTTCAAAAAGCGGCGATTATACTTCATTCCTAAAGCTCATAGACCTGTTTGTTCCGAAAATCCCAGTATACTTTATTACTGGGGATGAAGATCCTTTGCCAATCATGACATCGGCGCATGGCTCTGATGAAGTCAAGGCTGAGTATATCATCGCTGCCGAAGCCCACGGAGCGATCTGGCTGGATCGTCCTCAGTCGATTACCATTGGCAAAAGCGTCCTCTGGTTTGTCCCCGAAAGCATATGCGGGCTGGATACTGTGGCTGCCCGTGAAACATATAGTGCACGCAAAAACGAGCTCATTTCTTCCGCAGATCAGTATCTTCCAGAGCAAGCGGCACAGCTTCGTGCCATTGATTACCATCTGTCTGTTCTGGATGAGACAGAAGAAAGCCTAAACAGCATGAAGAATGGAGATATCCGCATCGTTCTGACTCATCATCCATATACGGCAGAAACCCTTCGCACGCTCCAGCAATGGGGCCAAGGTGAAAGAGATTTCTTCCGAGGTGTTTCCCTTGTTCTAGCTGGTCACTATAATGCCGGTCAGGTAAGGCTGCCCTGGATAGGTGCGCTGAAAGCTCCGAGCTCCGCCGCAATGCCACATAATGGCTGGTTACCTGAAGACAGCCATCTGGTTGGTCTTTCAACCGTTCAGGGCGTGACACAGTATATAAGTCCAGGGCTTGGTGTCTCTGATGCATACGCCATCCCCCTGCGTCTTTTCAACACACCTACCGTTACCATACTGACATTGACAGCACGCATGACCTTCTGAGCTCATCTTGACAATAGGCGTCTATTCTCATATAATACCTACTGGTAATGATCGGAAAAATCGTCCGAGTTCTTTGATGGCAGAGAGAGTACGTCCATGGCTGCAAGCGTACTTCTTCAAAGCGGGCAGTGCCTCCGTGAACCGTGCACCGAAACCAAGTAGGCTGCACCGTAATTGCCGCGTTAAGGCAACCCGAGAGGAAAGAGTTTTCTTTCAAGCGGAGTGGAACCGCGGTATTGCCGTCTCCCGCAGGGGCGGTTTTTTTATTGATTTGGAGGAGCCTGATGACATCCATTCTTCGTGAGGACATTGCCACAGTTCTTGCCCGCGATCCGGCAGCGCGCAGCCGTCTGGAAGTCCTGCTGTGTTATCCCGGGCTGAAAGCGCTTCGTGCTCACCGGCGGGCACATTGGCTTTATCTCCGTGGTCATACACTCCTTGCACGTCTCGTATCTGAACGCTGTCGCCGCCGAACAGGCATTGATATCCATCCCGGCGCCATAATTGGCCGCCGCGTATTCATTGACCATGGCGCTGGTGTCGTTATCGGCGAGACAAGCGAGATTGGCAATGATGTAACGCTTTATCAAGGCGCTACGCTAGGCGGTACAGGTAAAGATCACGGAAAACGACATCCGACAGTTGGAGACGGAGTAATCATCGGCGCAGGTGCCAAAGTACTGGGGCCCATTACATTAGGCCGCAATGTCAAGGTTGGCGCAGGTGCCATCGTGCTCCGTTCAGTTCCCGAGGGCTGTACTGTGGTCGGAAACCCTGGCCGTATAGTACGCCGTATGGATGGCTCGCGTCCCACGCTCGATCACAATAACCTTCCCGATCCCATGCTTGAGCGCATGGAATCGCTATATAACAGGCTGACCGAACTTGAAACCAGGCTTAAAAGATGTGCCTGTCAGACTGGCTGTGATACATGCAGTTCGCAGCAATCATCAGATTATCAAAAGGAGGAATAACAATGCAGATCTATAACAGCAAAAACCGCCGTAAGGAAGAATTCGTACCAATCCATGAAGGCGAAGTACGCATGTACGCCTGCGGCCCTACGGTTTATGATTATTTTCACATCGGTAATGCTCGTCCATTCATCGTATTTGATGTGCTGAGACGTTATTTCGAGCACCGTGGCTATAAGGTGACCTTCGTGCAGAATTTCACAGACATAGATGACAAAATGATCAAACGCGCTAATGCCGAGGGTATTACTGTAAAAGAACTGGGAGACCGATTTATCAAAGAGTATTATAAGGATGCCGCCGCACTCGGTATCCGTCCAGCTACTGTACACCCCCGTGCAACTGAACATATCCCCCAGATCATTACTCTGGTTCAAAAACTGATTGACAAAGGCTTGGCATATGAGGTAAATGGTGATGTTTATTTTGACACTTCCGCCTTCCCGGCTTATGGTGCTCTCAGTGGACAGAACCTTGAAGATCTGGAGGCCGGTGCACGTGTAGAGGTAGACAGTGATAAAAGGCATCCTGCTGATTTTGCCGTCTGGAAAGCCCAGAAACCCGGCGAACCCGCTTGGGACAGTCCATGGGGGCCCGGTCGTCCCGGCTGGCATATCGAATGCAGTGCCATGAGCATGACTTATCTTGGTGAAACGTTCGATATTCACGGCGGTGGAAAAGACCTGCTCTTCCCGCACCATGAAAACGAAGTCGCGCAAAGCGAAGGCGCTACCGGCAAACCATATGTGCATTACTGGATGCACAACGGTTTCATCAATATCGATAATGAGAAGATGTCCAAATCTCTTGGCAACTTCTTCACTGTCCGCGATATTTTAAAGGAATACGATCCCGAAGACGTACGAGCTTTTATGCTTTCCGCCCAATACCGCAGCCCCATTAATTTCAGCCGCGAGATGATCGCCCAGGCGCATGCTTCCCTGACCCGGTTGTATACGGCCCGTGACCAGATGGAATTCCTGCTGCAGCATGCGCAGGAGCGTCCTCTCAACAATGAAGAAAAATCCTTCGTAAAACGTATCGAAAGCTATGCTGACCGTTTCGATACTGCAATGGATGACGACCTGAATACCGCAGACGCAATGGGTGCCTTATTTGAGATCGTACGCGATGCCAACGTATCACTTAGTGCTGACAGTTCAAAGGAAGCAATCAAGGCAGCGCTGGATACTCTTATGTCCCTGTGCGATGTGCTTGGTCTGCTAATGAAGAAAGAAGACGGGCTGCCGGCAGAAGTGGAAGCACTCGCGGCTGAACGTGTTCAAGCACGTAAAGACCGCGACTGGAAAAAGAGCGATGCCCTGCGCGATCAACTTAAAGCAATGGGATACACTGTAGAAGACACCAAAGAAGGTCAGAAAGTCCGCAAAACCGTATAACGCGTTATTCTCTGGCTATCCAAACCAGTTGGAATCTGAAAAGAAGATTGCTGTTTCATAGTATCATTTTCATATCGAAGGAGGAACAAAGTATGCTGATTTCAACAGACAATGGCACAATTCGCAATGAATATGGAGATCTCGAAGCGCTTCGTCTGATCCATGAAGCCGGGTTTGACGGTATTGATTATACTTTCTATGGAATCGATCCAAGCAATGATATTCTCAACCTGCCAGACAAAGAACGCTATGCCCTTGCCATGCAGCTACGTGAATACGCAGAAAAAGTCGGGCTGACTTTTCCACAGGCGCACGCTCCTCTGGCAATGAAATATGATGAAGACTATGAAAGCAAAAACTACCAGGATATCCTACGCAGTCTCGAGTTCTCTTATTGGCTAGGCATCAAGCAGATCGTCATTCATACACTGCGTTACCCGCGTGAAGACCTTTCGATCGACTCCGATGCAGAAAACCGTGTATTCATGCGCAGTTTCCTCCCATATGCAGAGAAGTATGATTTAGACATCGGCGTGGAGAACCTGTTCACTCATGACCTAAAGCGTCAGTGCTTCTTCGGCCGCCATGATACGCCAAAATGGATCAATACTTTCATGGATTCTTTAGAGAGCCCACGTTTCAAAGCCTGCTGCGATCTTGGGCACTGCGCCATTACAGGTACTGAGCCAGAATCTTTTATCTCTGGTATGGATCCCAAGCGTCTGACCATGCTTCATGTACAGGACACTGACTACAAGCATGACAGCCATATTCTCCCCTACATGGGAAAGCAGAATTGGGACAAGATCACTGACGCTATTGCCCAAATCGATTTCAAAGGTTACATGAACTTGGAAGTCCTTCATTTCTACGAAATGTTCCCGCGTGAGCTTTTGCCTCAAGCACTGCTTCTTGCTGCTGGTGTTGCCCGTAGGCTTGCTAATGAAGTCGAGGCCAAGAAGGAAGCATTAAAGAAATAACGTAGATAATATAAAAGCACACACAAGTGTGCTTTTTGATTGCGCAAAAAAGGAAAGGCTTTCGCCTTTCCTAAGTATCACTTCCAAATCAGTATTCGATCACAGTAACCAGTCCACCGATGTTATCTGTAGAAGCGGTAAAGCCCTTAGCATTAAACGGTACGGTTACTGTCGTGTCTGCATATCCACCATCCTGACGATAGATCTCATAGCGCAGTGTCCCATTCTCATAAATAGCAATGTGGGGGTGCTGCATCAGGTATTCCACATATTCTTCAAGGCACATATCCAGAGTGTTCATCGCTGCGGCATTTCCCTTGCCAACATAGCGGTAAACTTTCATGCTCAGGCTGATGCCAGTCTTGAAGCTCTTGTCTTCCGTATCAGCATACGGGAATCCCTGCACAGGGAAGCGGAATACATAACCATACTTCCAGGCATTCTGATAAATCCATTTGCCCTGTTCAGTTTCATGCAGCGGCGTACTTGAGAAAGCATTGTCACCCTTTTTCCAGTTATATACTTTGAAGCTGAGGCCAGTATGGAAATCACTGGTACCGGGATACGCGGTTGACTTGCGAACTTCCTCAGTCAGACGATCTCCAGAATAGCGGCTTGAAAGCTTGTTCAGTTCATCTGACCAGAGTTTGGACTGGACTTCCATCGAACGATATCCTTCTTCGACAATTATATTATCCATGTCCAGGCCTTCGACGCGAGCGTCCTTATACAGTTCCATCAGAGCTTCTACCGCAACAGTCTGAAGCATTACAGAAGAATTTGAGGTAGGAATATTGTTTTCCTTATCCTTGTCAGCACGGCTATGATTGCTGATGCTGATCATCATATCGTCAGTAAGATCAGCAGGCATTGCATTCCAACGGTTTATTACAAGAAGTCCGCTGGTCAGCATTTCTTTGCGCGTCACATTGCGCTGGGAGCCGCTTCCTACAGGGAAAGTGCTCAAATCGATTACGTCCCAACCCGCAGCAGCAGGAGTCGGCCACTGGTCATTAACGACTTCGACCTTCTGGCTGCTTAACTCGGCAACAGCAGCATTGTACTGTGCAACTCGTTCAGCATTAATACGCTCAATTTCCTGTGCATTCTTTGCTTCGCTGTCAGCCAGCTGTTTTTTTGTATATACGTAACCAGCTGCAGCCAAAGCGGCAAGCAGCAAAAACAGAATCATCCACACAATCAGCCTGCGGTATACGTTGCGTGTTTTTTCCTTGGCCATGATAGATCACCTTTCTGCCCGATGGGCACGGCAAGCCGTGAATTTATAAACAAATCCATCTTTTTTATATCAAATTTGTTACGATTTGTCAACAACTTTTCAGGCTTTTCTTGTAAATCCAGGGTCTAGCCTAAGGATTTTCATATAATCAGTTAAGTTCCAATGTAACCGGGCAATGATCTGAACCGAATATCTCACTATGTATCGCTGCATTTTTGACACGTGTTTTAAGCCTGTCAGATACAATGAAATAGTCAATTCGCCATCCTGCATTGTTTTCACGCGCATGAAAACGATAGCTCCACCAGGAATATGCACCGGTCTCTTCCGGATGCAACATACGGAATGTATCTGTAAACCCGCTTGACAGCAGGCAGGTCATTTTCTCGCGTTCTTGATCCGTAAAGCCGGCATTCATATGATTGGCTTTGGGATTTTTAATATCTATCTCCTCATGTGCCACATTCAAGTCTCCGCAAAGGATTACCGGTTTTACACGATCAAGTCTCATCAGGTATTCTCTGAAATCATCTTCCCACTTCATCCTGTAATCAAGTCTTTTTAATCCGTCCTGGGAATTCGGTGTATAGCATCCTACGAAATAAAAATCTTCAAACTCCAGTGTCAGTACTCGTCCCTCATGGTCGTGCTCCTCGATCCCTATCCCCTTGTTCACTGAAATCGGCTGGATCCTGCTAAACACAGCTACACCGGAGTATCCCTTCTTATCAGCATAATTCCAATACTGACTGTATCCTTCCAGTTCAAGATTGATCTGACCTTCCTGCAGTTTGGTTTCCTGCAGGCAAAAAATATCACAGTCCAGGGTATGGATGCTGTCAAGGAATCCCTTTCCCATCACAGCGCGAAGGCCGTTTACATTCCATGAAGCCAGTTTCATTTACAGATAACCTCCTTTTGAAGACAAGAGATAATTTGCTGTATATTCACATCTGAGTACTCTATTTCCGCTGAATATCTCCGTGCAATATCGCACAGCATCTCCTGACGATTGCCGGCGATTGCCAGGATCATCCTCACACTCAGCACTGCAAATCCAATATAATATGGAGCGAGTCGAGACTGACAGCCTGCAAACAGATGCCGGTACATAAAATATACTATCAGCTGTTCTACCATTACCGGCGGAAATGCCAAAGGATTATCTTCAAAAGCGGCGCTGTCCAACAAATACTCCCATTCCATATCCATGTGTTCAAGATTTTTAAACTCTTCCAGCCAATGCGACGGAGTGAGATCCGCATTCTCCATCCCGACCATCGACAGGATACATTTCAATCTATCCTGTATCTGCTTTGTGCGATCCTGTGCAATCATGACAAGCTCATTCAGGAGAACGACATATTGCTGCTCCCATTTCCTGGGCGGCGTCTTACGACGGCCATCGTCCCGTATAACAAACCGTACTGGTTCCCTTTGGTTCAATATCAGATCACAGGCAGCTTCACAA
This sequence comes from Clostridia bacterium, assembly GCA_017544935.1. Classification (GTDB taxonomy): domain Bacteria; phylum Bacillota; class Clostridia; order Christensenellales; family Aristaeellaceae; genus SFMI01. The sequence continues at coordinate 33,285 of JAFYDF010000094.1, read as the reverse complement.
CAGAGCCCCAGTCCCTTTTCGATGCCGTCTGAACGGAAATGATAGTATCTGGGATGATCACTGCAGATCCGGCATAAGAATGCTTCGCCCTTTTCCCTGATCAATCTGCACAATCCGTTCTGCTCCAGGAAAGGGCAGCGTTCGCCTTCCGCCAGAATGAAATGCGCACCGTCGTCATCTGCCATTATATTTTCACGCAGACAGTCGCCCAGTTCTCCTGAAAGCGAGAGGAATCTGCGAAGCGAGCGCGGATCAATATCGATCTCCCATCCTATGCAGCAGGAATTCCTGCATTTGTCCGCTATGCAGTAAAAAGACGGATAATAATCCGGATAAACAATAATCAAGGAAAACCCCCATGAAATCAAAAACCGCCGCCAAAGGCGACGGTTGTTAACAATACCGCTTACTGCTCAACAGGGTATACACAAGCCTGCTTCTTGTCGCGGCCCAGGCGCTCGAAACGAACGATGCCATTCGCCTTAGCGAAAAGGGTATCATCCTTGCCGATGCCTACGTTCTGGCCGGGATGAATATGCGTGCCACGCTGACGAACAAGAATATTGCCGGCCAGCACGAACTGACCATCGGCACGCTTGACGCCCAGGCGCTTGCTTTCGCTGTCACGACCATTGCGGGTAGAGCCCATACCTTTTTTATGAGCAAAGAGCTGAAGATTCATTTTCAACATTTTGTTGTCCTCCGTTCTCACTTCACCATCCGGTGAAACCTAACATACTTGGGATAAGAAGCCGCTATGTCTTTTATTCCCTGTTCAAAGGTCTTAAGAATGACCTGTGCATCATGTGTCAGTTGCTCTTCATTGAGAGTAACGATCAGATGTCCATCTGATTCATCAGCCGCTGGCCTGATACCAGCAACGCTCTCCATGGCATTGATACATGTCAGTGAGAGAGCCGAAACGGCAGCACACACGATGTCGCTTCCAGATTCCGCGTATCCGCTGTGTCCAGCACATTCAAAGCCGGTCAGACGTTTCTGCGAATCTATGAACAGAGTTACACGCGTCATCAGCCGTTGATCGCTGTAATCTCGACCTTGGTGAAGGGCTGGCGATGGCCGGCCTTGCGGCGGTAGTTCTTCTTGCTCTTGTACTTGAAGACGATGATCTTCTGAGCTTTGCCCTGCTGCAGCACTTTGCCGCTAACACTGGCACCAGCCAGTACGGGATTGCCCACTTCAACAGTGTCTCCGCCCAGCATCAGCACGGGGAAAGTAACCTCCGCGCCCACTTCTTCGTTCAGTTTCTCCACATAGATGACGTCTCCCTGAGAGACACGGTACTGTTTGCCGCCGGTCGCGATGATCGCATACATTCTGGCAGCACCTCCTCATTCAAACTCGCCGGAAACAAGGCATTTTCAGCCACGAGGCGGCGCATTGCGCACTTATAGCCTCTTCCGCGCGGCTAAACAATAATTTAACATAATTTCAAGAGCCTGTCAACGCTTTTTTAAAGCATTTTGCGTTCTTTTAACGCCTTTTCATAGGTTTTTTGAAGGTTTTGAAAAGTCTTTACCGTTCAAGGCCTCACCCCATACTTCGGTTAGATGTTCAAGACTCCACGCAGCATTCGCGGGGCTTGTAGAAGGAAGCGTTAACACGCGGATCTTCATATTCTTCCAGTAGCGCAGATATAAACGCTCTGCAGTTTTCCCGTTCAATAAAATCATATCCAGCTGGCAATGTTTCGTCAGTTCATTCAGATCATTCGGGATAGCATCGCAGATGCTCGCATCTGACGATCCGATAATCCTACAGCTCTTTATCACATCCCAAAGAGCAATATGCCTGCGCAGCAGCATTTCTTTTTTCTCGTCAATTGTACCAGGCACTTTCTCATTGTAAACAGTTGAAATCATTCTCCAGAAACGGTTCTGAGGATGGCCATAATAGAAGCATTCCTCCCTCGATTTGACAGAAGGGAAACTTCCCAAGATCAGTAATCTGCAATAAGGATCCCAAACGGGCGCAAAGGGATGTATAACCCTTTGCGCCCGCTTTGAATCATTATTGGAACAGTCGTTCCAGCTCTTCATATTTCTCCTGCGTAATCAATGCGTCACGCTCCGTTCCATCAAGACGAACAATGTACGTCCAACGTCCATAGGGAGTGATGTCACGGATTCTGTTCAAATTGATGATATAACTGCGGTGACAGCGGAAGAACACCTGAGGATCCAGTTTTGCTTCGGTCTCCGTCAGTGTATCCGATGTGGAATACGCTTTGCCATCAGCAGTATAGATTACAGTTGAACGTTCCTCGCGTTGTATGAGAAGGATATCATCCATGTTTATGAAGGATACTCCGTCACGGTGCTTGAGCATCATCCTGCCCAAAGGCTTTGTCCGTAGCTGTTCCTCCTTCTGAGTCAATACCGGCCTGTCATGCAGGAGCTGCCGTCTTTCACGAATCCGCGTCAGTGTTTCCACCACACGCTCCATCTTGAACGGTTTCAGCAGATAATCAAATGCGTAAACCGCAAAGGCATCACTGCGGTATTCCTCATGAGCCGTCGCGAAAATCAGCACGCAGTCCGGATCAACATCCTGAATCTGGTTAGCGCAGGCCACCCCGTTGATCTTTGGCATATCAACATCCAAGAACACAACCTGGGGCCGGAGGTTTTCAAATAGTTCCATAAGTTCGGCACCGTCTGCCGCTTCGCCTACCAGTTCATACCCATCCACACGTGCAATCATTTTACGGAGGATCATGCGCATTCCAGGCTCATCATCGGCAATCAGAACACGGATCGCATTCAGTTCGCTCATTACACGCCTCCGTCAGCGATATACACGACGTCCATTGCGGAATTCCGGACGCTTCAGAACTTCAGACATGATTACGCCTTCAAGAACGGCATTCTTGGAAAACACAACCTGGAGCTGATTGGGTCGTACGGTTTCTGGCTGGTTTGCCAGTTCAGCTGGACGCGGACGTGGAGCTTCCCTCTCATCTGCCGGACAGGGCATTGGCTTACCTTCATGCTCATGTGCTTCGCGCGGGGGCATATTAATTGAACCGTCGCGCTCTTCTTTATGTGCAAAACCTTCGCCATACGATTCGGCAGGCTTGATAGCAGGCGCGGGGGCTACATGCTTTGGGGGTTTGCTCTGCGTTGTCTTCGTCTTGGTCGCAGATGCAACTCCGCGGTTAACAGGCACTACAGGCTGCTTAACCGTACCGGCTGCCGCGTTTTTCTGTGCGACCTTCTTCTTTTTATTGGCATTGACAGCAACAGCCCATATGATCAGTATAACGACCCACAGGATTTGCATGTCAACCCTCCTTTCCCTCAGCTCCCTGCCCCTGGAAAGAGGCAGGGAGTATCAGTCCAATTACTTAGAAGTTTCCTGCTGGGGTTTTGCCGCGCTGGCAATGCCTTCACGCATGCTCGTATCAGCAATCACGTTCTTCATCTGATAATAGTCCATTACACCCAACTTGCCCTCACGCAACGCTTCTGCCATAGCGAGCGGCACCTGTGCCTCGGCTTCGACCACGCGGGAACGCATTTCCTGCACTGCGGCAATCATTTCCTGCTCACGGGCAACAGCAATGGCGCGGCGCTCTTCAGCCTTAGCCTGAGCGATCCTGCGGTCAGCCTCTGCCTGATCCATCTGCAGCTGCGCGCCGATATTGCGGCCTACGTCTACGTCAGCGATATCGATGGAGAGAATGCGGAAAGCAGTACCGCTGTCAAGGCCTTTGTTCAGCACGTTCTGGCTGATTAGATCAGGATTCTCGAGAACAGCTTTATGTGTTTCAGAAGAACCGATTGTAGTAACAATGCCTTCACCAACACGGGCGATAATGGTCTCTTCACCGGCACCGCCGACCAGGCGGGTCACATCAGTACGCACGGTCACACGTGCTTTTACGCGAAGTTCGATACCGTCTTTTGCGACAGCAGCGATGGGAGGAGTTTCAATGACCTTGGGGGTAACGCTCATCTGTACGGCCTGCAGCACATCACGTCCTGCCAGGTCGACAGCGCAGGCTTCTTCAAAAGTCATATCGATATTAGCCTGCTGTGCAGAAATCATAGCTTTTGCAACACGTTCGATATTACCGCCTGCCAGGAAATGCTTTTCAAGCTGATCTACTGTAATGTTCAGGCCGGCCTTGCGAACCATGATCAGGGCATCCACCAGACGATGCGGAGAGATGCGGCGAAGGCGCATGCCGATCAGGGTACTGATCTTGATCTTTACACCGCTCGACAGAGCGCGGATCCATAGTCCAAGAGGTACATAGCGAAGGAATACCGCTACCAGAATGATGACGAGAAGAATAATGATGCCAAGAGTCAATACTACGCTATCCATTTTACATTTCTCCTTTCACTCAGACCCGTTTTACATAAACCGTTGTACCGCTTACACGCTGTACACGAATCTTTGCACCTTTTTCAATGAACTCACCATCGCTCTGTACATTCCTTCTGCCTTCGGTGAGCTCTGCCAGGCCAACAGGGCGTAGTGCAGTAAGGGCAACACCCTCCTGCCCGACCAGCTTCTGGATCCTGGCGCGTTCTTCTGTGTTGTTGTTTTCTTCGGTGCCTTCAAGCACAAACTCTGACTTTGCCATCTTCCCGCTGTTGAGCGAGCGCAGAGAGACTGAAACAACAATACCGACCAGTGCTGTCACACACACTGCCATTCCTAGTCCGACTTTAGCGCCGTACTGGATCCAGGCCAGCACGATACTGCCAATCAGCAGAATGGTACCTGTAATTCCGGGAATACCGAATCCGGGCATGAATGCCTCAAATAGCAGCAATACAACGCCCACGATCACACAGATCGCAATTGGGATCAACCATTCCGTAAGCCATTCCCCCTTTCTTTACGCTGTCATCTTAACACCCTTTCATTTCAATGAGAAGCAATTTTGCTTCAAACCATCATTTTGATGTCTCAATTGTCAAACTATCGCGCAGACGAATAACATCCTGTTCATAAACGGCACTCAGTTCACGTCTGTATATCACGGCAGCCGGGTGATAAAGCGCAAACAAAGCGACTCCTTCAGCTGTCTTTTGCCAGGTCCCGTGCAATTCTCCTACAGTAGCTTCATCGCCAAGGAGTGCTTTGAGCGGAACATTGCCAAGGCTGACAAGTGCTTTGGGCTGAATGATCCTGATCTCACTCAGCAGATAAGGAAGGAAAAAGGCAATCTCGTCCCTGGAAGGCGCACGGTTACGAAACCTGCCGGTCTTTCCCGTTTCCACTGGTCGGATTTTCACGACATTGCTTACATACATGGCGGAGCGCTCCATCCCCATCAGCTGCAGAAAAGCATCGAGGTTCTTTCCAGCCTTCCCGACAAACGGCCGTCCTTGCAGTGTTTCCTGTTCTCCCGGCGCTTCGCCTATCAACATGATTGGCGGACACACATTGCATCCGTCCCCGAAAACAAGGGGCTTTTTCTCATCCGGCCACTTTTGGCGGAACGCTGACTCACACTCAGCGTACAGACATTCTAGCTCAGTCATTTGATACCCAGCTCCTTCATTTTTTCCATAACCAGCTGCAGGTCATGCCAGGAATCCTTTTTCTTGGGCTCATCTCTAAGCAATGCCGCGGGATGATATGTTGGCATGAACCATATGCCTTTTCGTTCTTCCCAGATACCATGCTCCCGTGTGATTCGGAAATCCGGTCTCAGCAGTGTTTTTGCGGCAGTAGCGCCCAGCAGCACGATAATCTTCGGTTTTACGAGCGCTACCTGTTGTCGAAGGAATGGCAGGCATGCCGCTGCTTCTTCCGGAAGTGGGACTCGGTTTTGCGGCGGTCGGCATTTAACGATATTGCAGATATAGACCTCGTCGCGCGTTTTGCCCATAGCCGCAATCATTTTTGTCAGGAGCTGTCCTGCTGCCCCCACGAATGCCAGCCCCTGAAGGTCTTCATCTGCTCCCGGGCCTTCGCCGATAAACATAAGATCGGTATTCGGATCTCCCTGTCCTGGCACTTTGTTATGGATTTTCCGGCACAGCTCACAGCGTTCACAGGAAAGGATTTCATCATACAGTGAACCCCAAGAGGTTTGCATGTTCAGCCCTCCTTACCGGCGAAACGCATCGATAAGCACGGAGAACGTCGTCTGTGTATCCTGGCGCAGCCAGTTGAACAGGCTGACGATCAGCATGACAAGGATCAGACAAACCGCAACGCCAATCACGACTGCGAAGAAATCCGTCATGCCCGCCATCACGCGCCAGTGATCCTGTCTTGTCTGGCGTTCTTCCTCTTTACGCTCAAAATAGTTTTCTTCCCTGCGATTGCTCATTCTATCGCCTTCTTACACATAGTCCATCCATGGTGCCGTGTCTTCCTCGCGTCCTGTCAGCGCTCCCTGGGCACTCAGTCCGGGAAAATCCTGCTGCCGAAGAGCCTCGTACAGTACAACGGCAACGGAATTACTCAGGTTCAGCGAGCGTGCTTGCTGCCTCATGGGAATACGGATACAGCGTTCGTAAACACGTTCGAGAAGCGGTTCCGGAAGTCCGCGGGTTTCGGGTCCGAACACAAGGAAATCATCTGGCCCATACTGTACTTCATGATATCCACGCGGGGCTTTCGTCGTTGCGAAATGGTATACTGCGTTCGGGTATTCCTTCATCAGTTCTTCAAAAGAAACATGCACATGCAGTTCCATAAGATGCCAGTAATCCAAGCCTGCGCGTTTCAAATATTTATCGCTTAGTTCAAATCCAAGCGGTTCAATAAGATGCAGGATACTTCCTGTTGCAGCACAAGTCCTTGCAATGTTCCCCGTGTTCTGTGGAATTTCCGGTTGATACAATACAATGTGCATAGCTCCTCCAACAAGTATTTAAAAAGCATTTCTGCTGTGTTATAATGACAGGGTACGAAACAAAAAGGAGTGTGTTCAATGCGTAATGACCCGATCCTGGTCATCATGGCCGCCGGCATCGGCAGCCGTTTTGGCGGAGTAAAACAGCTTGCTTCCTTTGGCAAACACGGTGAATGCATTATCGATTACTCGCTCTTCGACGCATATCGGGCTGGATTTAGGCGCGTCGTTTTCATCGTCAATGAGACGATCTATAATGATTTCCGTGAAAAAATCGGCCGTCATGCGGAGTCCTGCATGGAGACACGCTATGCCATCCAGAAAATGGACCGTCTACCGGAAGGTCTCACAGTACCTGATGGCCGGACCAAGCCATGGGGAACCGGTCATGCCGTTATGTGCTGCCGTGAACTGATCGATGCTCCGTTTGCCGCCATCAACGGCGATGACTTCTACGGCCGCGATGCCATGCAGAAGATATACACCTTCCTCAGCCAGCCGCACGAAGCGGGACAGTTCGCCATGGTCGCCTACCCGCTGATCAACACGCTCAGTGAGAACGGTTTCGTTTCACGCGGAGTATGCCAGGATGACGGGAGCGGACTTCTGAAGAGCATTACTGAGCGTACGCACATCATCGGCACCTGTGATGGACCAATGTTCACGCTGGATGGTCAGCATTACGAACGTCTGCCTGAGGATTCCCCCGTTTCCATGAACCTGTGGGGATTCACTCCAGATATGATGGATGCGCTTTGGGAACGTTTCCCTGCATTCCATAAAAACGCTCTGGCAACAAATCCGCTCAAGGGAGAATACTTCCTCCCGTTCGTGGTCAATGATCTGCTAAGCGAAGGAAAGGCAACCGTTCAGTTGCTGCACACGGAAAGCAAGTGGCACGGCGTTACCTATCACGATGACCTGCCCGCTGTCCGCTCTGCGATCGCCGCCATGACCGACAGCGGTGAATACCCGCCCGCTCTGTGGAAATAAACCTCAAGCTGCGCTGATGCGCAGCTTTTTTATTTTGTCACTTCCTGAAGCGCAGCACGCGCGCCAAGTAGCTGCATATCGCGAAGATCTGCTGTGACAGCATCTTCGATCCCGTCGATTTCACGCAGATCACAGCCCCAGATCTCATGATCAGAGAGCGCTGCATATGCAAGCGACTCAGGAGGCATATCGCAGCTCATGTAGGAGAAGGCCTGCAATGCAGTCTCATCATCGCTGATATCCGCATCGCCCGCTTCTGCAGGAAGAGTGAACTTGCCATCATCGTTGCGGCGTACTCCAGCATAAAGCATTATCAGAGCACTTAAAGCCATACAGAGGCGCAGAGGAAGCGTACCGTTGGCATGGACATATTCATTGATTGTTGGAACAACAGAAGCCATATAACGTGCAATCAGGCTCTCACCCATTTCAGGCCACTTCACCTGTCCACAGGCATTCTCGAGATATGTGCATACCCTTGCCGCATACGCCAGCCCTTCCTGGCGGTCGTCCGAGATGCAGGGCATGATTTCTTCCGTTAGTATCTGTGCAAGAAATGTGCGTATCACCTCGTCACGCATCGATTCACCGATACTGTCCACGCCACACAGGAAAGCCGCTGAAGCGATGACCGCGCCGGCACCGCCCAGCATACGCTGGCGACGTTTTCTATAAGGAGCCAGATCTTTTACAAACCGCAGGCCATCACCGGCGGAAAGCTCTGGGAATGCTTCTTCATCCCCCTCAACCAGCCTCTCGGCGCAATCTGCCATCGTGGAACAAAAAGCATTATTTTCAATCAGCCAGCGCAGATATGCAGCCGGCCTCTTTTCATGCACAGCACAGGCAATAACCGCTTCCTTCAGATGCTCGCCGTTATGCTCGCCTTCCTCGCAGGGAAGCAGCAGCCAGCCATCACATTTGTTCTGCCAGCGCATGAACAGAAGCGGTTCAGCCACTTCGGCCATTGTCTCTCCGGCGGCATCCTCACCGGGAAATACCGATGCTGTTTCATCGCCGAAAAGGCATTTCACCTCGGGCTTAAGCGCCCATTCCGCCGCATCAATATGACGCTGAAGGTGCTCGTAACCACCGCCAAGCATCGCCTGCATTCCCAGACGTGTACCGAGCACAAGTGCATAGATATTCTCCTCTTTATTCAGCGGCAGAACACCTGCCTCAAGACTCTGCTTCTCCATGCATGCCTCCGCAATGGTCATTGATAATTTATTATATCTCCTTTACTTTTTATTGTCCAGCCGTTACAATGAAACAAATCAACGAGAGGTGATCCCCCATGTGCCAGACAGCACTTCGCGTATCCGTCCGCCGTATGGTGGAGTTTTCGCTGCGCAGCGGGGATATCCTTCCAATTTCTTTCTATATGATGCAGGAGGGCGGGCGTGCGCACCGTTCTCGACAGCAGACAGCATCTGCACAGTCTGAAGTACCTGTGACCTGGCAGGGATATGCTGAAGGCATCTCCTATACCGTTCAAGGACGGATCGATCTTCTCTGGACAGACAGCACCGTTCCCTGTGTGGAAGAACTGAAACTCATCCAGGCTTCCGCTCCGCTGCCCGAAGAACCGCTCAAGGTCCATCGGATGCAGGCAGTCTGTTATGGTTTCATGCTGTGTGCTGAGCAGAGTCTTGATGAGGTCACAGTACGAATAAGTTATGTTACTTCCGATGGCATAGTACGTATCAGCTTTGATGAAACGCTCACCAAAGGTGAGGCCGAGCAGGAATTCATGTCTATGCTGACCCCTTATGCGCACTGGGAAGCATTACAGCACAGCTATCGCAAAAGCCGGGACGCAGCCATCGCTTCACTGACTTTTCCGTTTGAAACATACCGTCCAGGCCAGCGTGAAATGGCAATACAGGTATATACTGCGATCTCACGTAAGAAACGGCTCTTTGCCACGCTTCCGACAGGTACAGGCAAAAGCGCAGCAGCACTGTTCCCCGCTGTAAAAGCACTGGGCGAAGGCAAAACACCGCAGCTGTTCTGTCTTACTGCCCGCGGCACCGCACAACAGCCGATTCTTGACGTCCTGACACGTTTTCGTGCTCAGGGACTACCGCTGCGGAGCATCGTGCTGACCGCGAAAGAAAAATGCTGTCCCTGTGAGAGCGTGCGCTGTCATCCTGATTACTGTCCCCGGGCAAAAGGGTATTACGGGCGTGAAATGCAGGCATTGATGACGCTATGTGAGATGCCGAGCTTCACCATTCAGGATGTTCATGAGCTCTGCGAAAAGATGCTCCTGTGCCCCTTTGAGTTTTCTCTCGCTGTCTGTGAGCTGGCGGATGTTGTAATCTGTGATTATAACTATGTATTCGACCCGCTTGTCATGCTGCAGCGCATCTTTGGCCAGGGACATCCCGCAACACTTCTTGTCGATGAAGCGCACGAAGTATCCGAACGCGTGCGTGATTCACTTTCCTCGCGGCTTGACAGCCGTATACTTCGAGCCCAGCGGCGTGAAAACGGTAAGATCTATGGTCGCTCATCCCCGTATTATAAAGCGCTTTCGGCTCTGCTGCAGGCACTGGAAGCAATTTCATCGGAAGATGCTTCCGCGCTTGAGATCATGACCGGACCAATCGACCAGGTTCTGAACGCTGCAGGGCTTGAGCATATCGATTCGGGTGAATTTCTGCGTGACATGTTCAGGTTTCGCAGCGCACTGCTTCGTACAATCGAAAATCCGTCAGATTACCGCATCCTGCTGCAGGCAGGAAAGCGCGAACGTTCCCTCAACCTGCTGTGTCTCAATATCTCTTCACATCTTAAGTCCGTTACCGAAAAACTCTCAGGCTGTGTTTATTATTCCGCGACGCTTGATCCGCTGCCTGCGATGCGTGAACTGCTCGGGGGCGATGAGACAGATGCGTTGTTTGCTCTGCCCTCTCCATTTCCTCCTGAAAACCTGCTCCTGATGCAGTATTCAGTAGACACGCGTTATCAGCAGCGGGATGATAGTGCGGATCTTGTTGCTGAAGCGATCTGGGCTTTGTATAAAACCCAGAGCGGGAAATACGCTGTCTACTTCCCCAGCTATGCCTACCTCTCACTTATCTCTAAGCGTCTGGTGGCACAGCATCCGGACCTGGAGCTGAACATACAGGCACGCGATATGGACGACAGCGCACGCCAGACGTTCCTTTCACGGATGCAACAGGAAAGCGGCCCGCTCATGTCCCTGTGCGTACTCGGCGGTGTGTTTTCCGAAGGCATCGACCTTCCGGGCACACAGCTGATCGGGGCTGTCATTGTCGGCGTCGGCCTCCCACAGGTCAACGAACGTCAGGAAACGCTTCGGGAACACTATCAGCAGACGCTTGGCGACGGTTTCGCTTTTGCTTACCGATATCCCGGCATGCACAAAGTACTGCAGGCTGCCGGCCGTGTGATCCGCAGCGAAACAGACACAGGTACAGTCCTGCTCCTTGATACCAGATATACAGAGAACGCCTATTCGCGCCTGCTTCCCCCGCACTACCGGCCGAAGCGTGTAAAAAGTACGCAGGAGATTATAGCCCTCGGGCAGGAATTCTGGCAACATCATAGAATATTAAGAGGATAAATTGTACTGGAGGCCTGTATGCTGCCGAATGCTCCCGCAATGCTGACAGAATCGGAAGGCAAGCTTTTCACCCTGCTCACGCTTCGTGAGCTGGGCAGCTGTTCGCATCTCCAGCTTCTGGACTTTATGACCGAATACGGGATCATGAGCTATTTTGATCTCGCGCTGGCATTGCCGGCTCTGGTCAACGAAGGACAGGCTGCCAGAATCTCACACCCGTTTGACAATCTGTATACTATAACTGAAGCAGGTCTTGAAACATTGTCCTTCTTTGTCGATCGTCTGCCGCACAGCAAGGTAAAGCTGATCTGCGACATGGCGCCTGATCGTCGTGCCCGTTTCCAGCAGGAAAAACAATATGTCGGCAAGCTGCTGCAGAACGATAACGGTGAGTATGTGGCACACTTGACTCTGAATGATGGCAGCAAGACGCTTCTTACACTGGATATCCCCTCACCTGAGAAAAGCCTGGCAAAGTCACTGGTCAGTTCCTGGCCGCGCTGTGCAGGTGAGATCTATCAGGATCTGATGCGTGCTTTCAGTGAAGCACAGGAGGAAAAATGAGTACCTGGGCAATCTTACTTGCGGGCGGTGACAGCCGGCGCATGGGAAGTATTCAGAACAAAGTGCTGCTGCCGTTGTGCGGAGAATATGCACTCTGCCGTTCTCTGCGCACACTGCAGGAATACTGCAGCGGGATTGTTCTTGTAGCACGTTCTGATGACATGGAGAAAGTGCAAAAAGCACTGACAGACAGTCATCTTTCCGCAGATGCGATCGTCTGCGGCGGTGATACCCGTCAGGCATCCGTCGCTCAGGGCATACGCGCACTGCCTTCGGATTGCGATATCGTACTCGTTCACGATGGTGCCCGCCCGCTGCTAGACGGGAGCACTGTTAAAAACGTGATTGACGGTGTCCGGGCTTATGGTTCTGCGATCGCTTCCACGCCCGTTACCGATACGATTCATGTAACAGATTCCGATAAGCGCCTGGCTTCCACGCCAAAACGCGAGTCACTGCGTGCCGTACAGACCCCGCAGGGATTCCGGCGCGACTGGCTGGAGCGCGCGCACAATGAATCCACGGGGGTATACAGCGATGACGCCGCGCTCGTAGCAGCGCTCGGGCACCCCATTCATCTGGTAGAAGGCTCCCGTAATAATCTGAAGCTGACAACACCGGAAGACATCCGTCAGGCAATGATGCTTCTCAGTGGACTTCCTCGTGTCGGTCATGGTTATGATGCTCACCGTCTTGTCGAGGACCGTAAGCTGATTCTTGGCGGGGTCGAAATCCCGTATGAAAAAGGATTGCTTGGTCACAGCGATGCCGATGTTCTCGTCCATGCGATCATCGACGCACTGTTTGGCGCCGCAGCCATGGGCGATATCGGTCAGCATTTTCCCGACCGTGATCCGCAGTATAAAGGGATCAGCTCTCTTCTGCTTCTTAATGAGACCCGCAGAATACTGACCGAGAAGGGATTCACCATCCTGAATATCGATTCCACACTGATCGCACAAAAGCCCAAGCTGGCTTCATTCATACCTGAGATGCGCGAACGGATCGCAGATATGCTTCGAGTTGACATAAACGCAGTTTCAGTCAAGGCAACGACCACTGAAGGAATGGGATTTGAAGGTATCGGTGAAGGCATCAGCGCACACGCCGTAGCAATGCTGACCAGATAGAAAGTGTGATGAATATGTGGCAATGTATCAAATGCGGACAAAACAATGACGATCGCGTAAACATCTGCCCCCACTGCGGTGCAGCACGGAGCGCCGGACGTTTTGCCTCTACTCAGGGAATGCAAAACACCTCTGTTTCTTCTGTATCTGCTCCTTATACACCTGACTTGGAGCATGCGAAAGATGGAAAACTGTTCCGCTTCATCGGTCTTATTCTTACCATCCTTCTGCCTGCGATTGTCCTTGTGTTAGCGATTGTGAAGCATGATGCTTTCCTGTCCAGCCTGTATGAGTGGCTCCTTGGTAGTGACGCGGCTGATTCCGTTCCGTTCTGGTGTCATGCATTCTATGTCATTCTTTCTTTTGCAGCACTGCTGGTAGCAGCTCTGCCTGGATTATGGACACTCTGTCTTGGCAAAGCCCTGCGACGACTACACCGTATGGAAGAGCTTTTGTAAAGTTTAATTTAATACGGCGGATCACTCCGCCGTTTTTTCATTCAATACATTATGTGCTTCTTCAACAAGCCTGCTGATTTCTTCATCATCAGGCATTTTTTCCATGCCTGGCCTTATATCTGCGAGGAACTCTATATTTCCCTTTGGCCCTTTAATTGGCGAATATGTGAATCCTGCTACATACCATCCGATTTCCTGGGCATAGCCGCGCACTGCCTGTAATACCGCGATATGCGTTTTTACTTCACGTACTACGCCATTCTTCCCGACCAGTCCCCGTCCAGCTTCGAACTGCGGTTTTACGAGTGTCAGGAAACGTCCTTTCTCCCCCATGATAGCCGCCGCAACCGGAAGAATCAGGCGGATCGATATGAAAGAGACATCCATGACTGTCAAGGTCGGTCCCAGCGGTACCATCTCAGGAGTCAGATTTCGGGCATTCGTGCGTTCCATAACAGTAACTCGCTCATCCTGCCTCAGTTTCCAGTCCAGCTGTCCGTAACCGACATCGATTGCGTATACATGCTTTGCACCATGCCGGAGCAGCACGTCCGTGAAGCCACCGGTGGCTGCGCCGATATCCATAGCAATAACATCTCTGACGTCAGCCCTGAATACACTGATAGCCTGTTCCAGCTTATGCCCGCCGCGACTGGCCAGAGGATCAATTTCGCCGCGAATCGACAGCTGTTGTTCATCCTCTACCTGTTCGGATGACTTAAGGACCTTGCGTTCTCCTATATACACCTGTCCTGCCATGATCATGGCCTGTGCACGCTCACGACTGGGTGCTTGTCCACGCTGGACTAACGCGGAATCCACACGGGTCTTCATAGACTTGTTCTCCATTCTCTGATCTGTCTGGCAATCCCCTGCGCATCAAGGGAATATGCTGCCAACTGCTTATCTCTGCATCCCTGCGTCGTACATGCATCATGCAAACCGATTCTCAGTATGGGAAGCCGTTTATTACGCATAGCCAGATCTGTACATACTGCGCTACCGAAACCTCCTGAAAGCGTCCCTTCCTCGACCGTTATGATGGGCCCGGTTATCTCTTTCAGAAGATTTTCATCATAAGGGATCACTTTCGCTGCACGTGCAACACTGCATGCGATTCCTTCACGAGAAAGAATATCTGCGGCTTTCATCACTTCATGGCATATATCCCCAACACACAGTACGGTAGGACCATTTCCTTTCCGCAGCCATTTCCAGGGTCCGAATGTTCCGCAGTCTTCTTCCTTCTGCTCTGTCCGGTCAGCTTTTCCGTAGCGGATCACAACCGGCCCTTCCTGCTTTACTGCCCATCGTATCATACTGCGGAGCTCGGTGCAGGAAACCGGCTGCAGCACCGTCATATTTGGCAAAGTAGAGAAATACGAAAGCCCGTATACACCCTGATGTGTCGTCCCGTCCTCACTTAATCCGGCACGGTCGACTAGGAATACGACAGGGAGTTTCTGCAGGCATACATCATGAAGCAGCTGATCATAAGCACGCTGCATAAATGTATCATAGATTGCCACGAAGGGTTTTGCTCCGCCTGCGGCAAGTCCGGCAGCCATAGTAACTGCATGTTCTTCCGCAATGCCCACATCATACAGGCGATCCGGGAACTTTCTGGCAAAAGCTGTCATTCCCGTTCCCGTCATCATCGCTGCCGTAATGACTGCGATATTCGGATCCTTTTCTGCCATACGGCACAGTTCCTCTGCCGCAGCAGCTCCCATAGATGGGCCGCCCTTTTCCAGCGGTTCGCCTGTATCCACATCAAACGGCGGCGTGCCATGCAGACGCGTCGGATGATCCTCCGCCTTTGCATACCCGCGTCCTTTCTGAGTCACCACATGGATCAGTACAGGTTCATCCAGCTGCTTGGCGCGTTCAAACAGTCTCTCGAGTTCCTGAATATCACTGCCATCAACCGGGCCAAGATACTGGAATCCAAATGCATCAAAAAGCCTGTCAGGAACAAACACATTACGGATATGCCTTTTTATACGCCGTGACAGTCTATACAGCGGCATGCCTATCCCGGGTATCTTCTGCATGAATCCACTAATGGCACGCTTTGCTTCGAACCAGCCCTTGCCGGCTCGCATACGTGTGAGATAACGGGAAACAGAGCCCACATTCGGAGAGATGCTCATACCGTTATCATTCAGCACAACAATCAAGCGCAGTTTACTGCTGCCCGCATCATTGAGCGCTTCATAGCACATTCCGCCTGTTAGTGCGCCGTCGCCAACGACCGCCACAACCTGATTATGCTTACCTTCCAGATCCCTTGCCCTAGCAAGGCCTACAGCAGCAGAGATAGCCGTTGACGCATGACCTGTATCAAAAGCGTCACAGTCACTTTCCTCCCTTCGAGGAAAGCCTGCCATTCCTTCAAAACGTCGAAGAGTAGAAAACTCGTTTTGTCTTCCGGATAAGAGCTTATGTGCATAACACTGATGACCGACATCAAAAACAATCTGATCTTTAGGCAAATCAAAAGCACGATGCAGTGCAATCGTCAGCTCCACTACACCAAGGTTAGAAGCTAAATGCCCGCCGTTCTGTGATACAACGTCTATAATCCGCTGGCGCATTTCTGCTGCCAATACATCTAGCTCTTTTTCAGGGACCCGCCTTACATCGGCTGAGGAATGAATTTCATTCAGATGCATGTTTTATCCGCCGATCAAAGTATTGCCGCACCGCATGTGCAGTGCGGATATTATAGCACGGGCTACTTGCATTTGCAAATCCTGTCAGCCTGTCTATGCCCTCTTGGCAGAATCGTCGGGTTCGTAGTATAATAGGCACGTTATTTGCTGAGGAGGAAATGTTCAGTCATGAAATGCCCGCAATGCGGCCGTTGGAATCGCGCAACACAGACAAAATGCTTTTACTGTGGAATCCCGCTTGATCAGAATGATCAGGCGTCTACTTCCATTCAACCTTCCGACCAGCCGCAGCCGTCTTCCTCAGTGATTTACAGTGTGAATCAGGATGGCATGACATCGACGCCTCAGCCCGATGTAAAAGACCGTCTTGCTAAAGAAATGCAGAGTTTTCATGTACGCAGGCAGCATGGTGAAGAACGTCAACGTCGGATTCTGCGAGAGAATGCTGAGCGCGGTGTTACTGCAACCGGTACTCTGAGCGGCACCCGCACTACACAGCTTTATGAGGAACCGCGGGCGGAAGAACCGGTTAATAGTATCCCTGAAGGCGAAACGCGTCCAGGTGCCAGACCTGCACGCCGTATATACGATCTGCCAGAGGCTAACAATGACCAGAATGCGTTTGAAGGCACTGACGGTCCCATACTTTTTGCGGATCCACAGCCTGAACCGGCGCCTTCTTATGCTGTAAAGCCGCGCAAGCTTCGCCATACACATACTTTCGGCCTGCGTGTAATTCTTCCCTATCTCGCTCTCCTGCTTGCAATCTGCGGTTTGGTCGCCGCAGGTTGGCTGATTATTTTCCGCCCGATTCTGAACAAGCGCGAAGCTCCCGAGGAAGCTAAGGTTGAAATCACAGCGACCATTCAGGATGACATGGTCGCTCACCGCATCCGTATTCCTGCCGACGACGGCTCCCAGATCTATATTAAGGAACTTCGACGTTCATACATTGCTGTAGGTGGGTACGCAGAAGTAACAGTCCCTGATTACACCTGGTATGAGCTGAACAGCGATATCGAAAATCCGACAATGGATGTCACCCTCACTCCTTACCTGCGTACCAGTGCTGGTGAGCAGCGGATGATGGACGTAATCACTTATACCATTGACATTCCTCTGTCCCCGCTGACTCTCGTATCTCCTGATACAACATGGCTGGAAGTTTCCACATCCCCTGTCAATATCCGCTTCCGTGTTGCTCAGAACAGTACTGTTTTCATAAATGGGGAAGACTTTTCAAGCTTTGTCAACACACAGGATGGCCTAATCAGCTATAACGCTACGGTACTGGCCAAGGGCGAGAATACATTTAATATCGTCGTTAACTGCCAGTATTACAGGCAGAATGCTATAACTCTGACCATTTACCGTGCTCCGCAAGATGTGCCGCTCGAGTTGTCCCAGACATTGGGTGATACCAGTGCAGAACAGCTGATGACCATCCGTGGTACCACTTTCCCTGGGGCTACGATCAAGATTCTCAGTGACTATGAAGATCTGGACACCAGCCTGCTTAACACGACCGGTGAGTTTTCATTCAAAGCTAAATTCAGTAAGATCGGCACGAACACGATCACCATTCTTGCAGAGCGCAATGGTCTGAGCACTACATTGAACAAAGATGTATACTACGTGCCTTATTCAAGCACTTACACACCGAAGGCCTGGCCGATGAATGCCGCAGGCTACCTCGATTATCTGAATAATATTGATGTCCGCGTACAGCGCACTCAGATTTACGAATGCATCGGAACGATCACAGAGATCCTTTCCTCGAAACCCCAACTGGCACTGATGAACACAGGAACCGAAGATTCCGAACGTCTGATCCTGCTGGAGAACATGTCCAGAGACACATGGGAGGTAGGAAAACGCTACCGTGTTTATGCTGACGCATATGGAGTATACGATGGAAAACCCCGCTTGGTAGCCCGCTATACTTATGCCCCACGGGACTAACCCGTTTAGATGACAAATTCCTCACTTATAAGTATCATAAGAAAGCACTAAAGCCTTATGCCTTAAATTACTTCTTAACCACAGGAGAAATTCATGACAAAGTTTTTCAGTTGTTTTCTGATTTTCATTCTGCTCGTATCCGTCACAGCAGTTCAGGCGGAGGGTATCTCTAACGTCCAAGTAGGTGATTATTTGTTGTTTGGCCATTACGATCAGGACAACAACAAGCGCAATCCGCCTGAGCCGGTGGAATGGCAAGTGCTGAATGTGAGGGACGGCAAAGCCATGATCATCAGCCGCCATGGACTTGATGTGTATCAGTTTGACAGATCATTCAATTATCCAACATGGGCCAAAAGCCAGGTTCGCAATTGGATGAACGGCAAATTCCTGAATACTGTTTTCACGGCTGATGAGCAGGCCTGCATTGAAGTGACCCATGTGGTGACGGTGGACAACAGCCAGTGGGTGAAATACCGCAAAGCATCCGGCCGTGATTATGAGGAAGTCAATGGCTACTGTGAAACAGACGACATGCTGTTTCTACTCAGCACAGAGGAAGTGCTGCAGTTATGCGGGGTGGACACTATTCAGGAACAACTTGACAACGCTCAGGCCAAGGAAATGATGAAAGCCACACCCACCAGGCACGCGGAATTTGCCGGTGCATTCGTATACCATGGCAGCGTAGATGAATTCAAGCTGGATGGCGTGGGCTGCTGTTGGTGGATGCTGCGTTCGCCAGGCCATCTGAGAAATCACTTAGCCTATGTAGGCACAAGCGGAAACCTGAACAGTTACTTCTACACCGATGTACATCGTCTTGACGTCTGTATCCGCCCTGTTTGCTGGGTTAACTTAGCTGCACTGGAAGCACTGGGCAACTGATAAAAAGGCAGAAGCACAAACACAGACTTCTGCCTTTTTTATGCTTTGTGATACATAGAGAATACGTCTTCCCTCTTTGAACAAGAAGAAAGACGCTGTTTTTTTATTCATTCATAGCCTTTTCGATTCTGCTGAGAAGCTGATCCCGGCCTTCACCTGTTTCACTAGACCAAGCAATCATTTCCCATGGCTGAATCTGAAGGCTCCGGCCAATTGCAGCTGTATATTTCATCCGCGCTCCACGTGAAATCTTATCAGCCTTGGTTGCGACCAGCTGGAAAGGGATCCCTGATGAACGCAGGAAGTTGACCATGTCTATGTCATCTGCTGTAGGGTCATGACGGATGTCTACCAGCTGCAGTACCAGCAACAATTCCTTGGTGTTATCGAAATATCCCTGCATCATTTCGCCCCAGCGCATTATCTCTGCCCTGTCTACTTTTGCAAAGCCATAACCGGGAAGATCGATCAGATGGAATGCGTCACCCGCTCCCCCATTGATCTCAAACACGTTCAGCAGCCTGGTCTTGCCAGGTGTCCCGCTGGTTTTCGCCAGTTTACTGTTTCGGCAGAGCGCATTGATCAGGCTTGACTTACCTACATTACTTTTGCCTGCAACAGCAATCTGAGGAAGGCCAATTCCGCTGAAACGCCCATACTGCGCCATACTGGTGACAAATCTGGCTTTCTTGATCTCCATCTGTGTTTATTCCTCCGATTTACGCGGCAGGAGTGCCACTCGCAGCACATCATCGATCTTTTCAGTCAGAATGATATGGAAAGTATCGAGCACATAGGGCGGGATATCCTCCAAATCCTTTGCGTTTTCTTTGGGGAGCAAGATCGTATGCAGCCCGGCACGATATGCCGCCAACAGCTTTTCCTTTACACCGCCAATGGGAAGCACACGTCCGCGCAGAGTGATTTCACCTGTCATGGCGACATCCTGACGTACCGGCCGTCCGCTGACAGCTGACAGCAACGCCGTGACCATGGTTACGCCTGCAGAAGGTCCATCCTTGGGCACCGCTCCTTCCGGCACATGGATATGGATATCCAGTTCCTTGTAGAAATCCGGGTCCAGCCCGTATTCATTACTGTGTGCACGGATCCATGACAAAGCAGCCTGTGCACTTTCCTTCATAACATCACCCAACTGTCCAGTCAGGCGAAGCGCACCACTGCCCGGCATCGTTGCACATTCTACCGCGAGTGTCTCTCCGCCAACGACCGTATATGCAAGGCCGTTGACTACTCCGATACACGGTGCCTTTTCAGGCATTTCGCGCTGATAACGAGGCGAACCCAGGTATTCAATAACCTTGGACTTCCCGATTGTTACGCTTTTCTCTTGATTCTCCAGAAGTTCAACTGCTGCTTTGCGCGCTGCATGCTCAAGCGTTCTCTGAAGTGTACGCACACCCGCTTCGCGTGTATATCCTTCAATCATCATCCGGATAGCAGCATCTGTAACACGCAGACTGCCCTTAGGCAAGCCATGTTCGGTTGTTACTCTCGGAAGCAGATGACGTTTAGCAATCTGTAGTTTCTCCTCTTCCGTATAGCTTGGCACCTCAATGATCTCCATGCGGTCCAAAAGCGGGGCAGGAATCGTATCTTTAGTATTTGCAGTTGTAATGAATGTTACCTGAGAAAGATCAAAGGGCAGCTCCAGATAATGGTCACGGAAAGCCATATTCTGCTCACCGTCCAGCACTTCCAGCATGGCACTTGCAGGATCCCCGCGGAAATCATTGCCCATCTTGTCGATCTCGTCGAATAAGAATACAGGATTCATCGTACCAGCCTGTTTCATGCCGGCAATTATACGCCCCGGAATCGCACCGATATACGTACGTCTATGTCCGCGAATCTCCGCTTCGTCACGTACTCCGCCCAGGGACATCTGAATGAACTTACGTCCCATAGCCTTTGCGATACCTTTAACAATACTTGTTTTTCCGACACCTGGAGGGCCGACAAAACAGAGGATCGGCGCACGTACAGTACCTTGTTCTGCCTGCTGCTGCATACGGCGCACAGCCAGATACTCGATTACTCTTTCCTTGACCTGCTTCATACCGTAATGATCAGCATCCAGAATTTCGCGAGCACGTTTCAGATCAAGGTCGTCCTTAGTATACTTACCCCAAGGCAGGTCACAGATCCATTCCAGATAGGACTGTATCACCGATACTTCAGGAGTACCTGGCGCCATTCTGGCCATCCTGTCCAGTTCACGCAATGCCTTATCATGCGCTTCTTCATTAAGCGGAAGCTTTTCTATCCGTTCTCTAAGTGCATCGCTTTCCGCCGCGTCATTTTCGCCCAGTTCTTCCTGAATGGCTCGGATCTGTTCTCTCAGATAGTAATCCTTTTGGTTCTTTTCTATCTGTTTTTTGAGGCGTGCCTGTACCTGTTTTTCAATTCCAGCAAGTTCTATCTCACGTGCAAGGATCTCACAGAGCCGTTCCAGGCGCGGTGCAACGCCCGCTTCTTCAAGGATAGCCTGTCTGTCTTCGAGCCGCATCAGCACATTGGCTGCAATGACGTCCGAAAGCTGATCCGGTTCGGTCACATCATTGACAGACCGCAGTGTTTCCTCTGAAACACGGGAACTGATACGTGCAAACTCCTCAAATAGCTCCTGTGCCGTGCGCATCAATGCCTGCAGTACATTTTCCTGTGCGGCATCTGAAGATGCAATAGGCTGAACAGACGCGACCCAGAACGGATCTTCCTGTACGATACGCTTCAGTGATGCCCTCTGAATACCCTCAACCAGAACACGCAGACTGTTTCCGGGCAGGTTCAGAACCTGCTTGATCTGAGCGATCGTTCCGACCTGATAGATGTCATCCTGTCCCGGGTTTTCCGTTTCAGCATCTTTCTGGGCAACCAGAAAGATCCGCTGTTCATCTATCATGGCAGCTTCCAGTGCAGCAACGCTGCGCGGGCGTCCTACATCAAAATGCAGAGCCATATGCGGGAATATCATCAGCCCACGAAGCGGCATCATGGGTATTCTCTTCATTTTTACAATCTTCTTGCGTTTAGTTTCCATAGCTCCTCCGCACATTGTGTGATGCTACACATTCTATCAAATGAAATCATTATTTGCAAGCGAACCGCCCCTTCCCGCAACGGAAAGGGGCGGCATGATTCAACCAGAGATCAATAGGTTTCCTGCAGTTCTATGTTCTTGTAGCGACGCAGTCCGGTTCCGGCAGGAATCAGCTTGCCGATGATTACATTCTCCTTAAGGCCAAGCAGCGGATCGACCTTGCCCTTGATGGCGGCTTCGGTCAACACACGGGTGGTCTCCTGGAAGGATGCAGCAGACAGGAAGCTCTCAGTTGCAAGAGAAGCCTTGGTGATACCAAGCAGTACACGGCTGGAGAAGGCGGGACGGCCGCCGGCCATGATCGCCTTTTCGTTGGCATCCTCGAAACGGAAAACATCCACAAAGCTGCCGGGCAGCAAATCGGTATCGCCGCTATCCACAACACGGACCTTGCGCAGCATCTGGCGGACAATGATCTCAATGTGCTTATCGCTGATTGATACACCGCCCTGGCTGTGGTAAACACTCAGAACTTCCTTCAGCAGATATTCCTGTACAGCCTTGATACCAAGGATTCTCAGTAGATCGTGCGGATTGACGGAACCTTCCGTGAGTTCGGTACCTGCCTCAACGACATCACCATCATTGACCTTTACATGAATGCCATAATGGATGGGATACACTTTGCGCTCATTGGGATCATCCTCGTTGGTAATGATGATCTCGCGCTTCTTCTTGTTCTCGGAAAGCGTCACGCGGCCGCTGATCTCAGCCAGTGTTGCGTCATGCTTGGGCTTGCGGGCCTCAAACAGTTCCTCAACGCGGGGAAGACCCTGCGTGATATCAGCAGTACTTGCGATACCGCCTGTATGGAATGTACGCATGGTCAGCTGTGTACCGGGTTCGCCGATAGCCTGAGCGGCAATGATACCAACGGCTTCGCCGATATCCACGTCACCGCCGTGAGCCAGGTTCATACCATAGCAGCGGGCGCATACACCATTGCGGCACTTACAGGTCAATACCGAACGCACCTGTACGCTCTTGATACCGGCCTTACCGATTGCATCAGCCTTCTTATAATCAATGGTCTCGTTCAGGCTGCAGATGACTTCACCCGTCTTGGGATCAATGATATCTTCAGCAGCGACACGGCCCAGAGCACGCTCGGCCAGCGACTTCATTTCGCCGATGGCTTCAAGCTTGATGCCGCGTACGCGTTCATTGTTCTTCTCAAAACAGTCAGTCTCGCGAACAATGACTTCCTGGGCAACATCCACCAGACGGCGGGTCAGGTAACCAGAGTCAGCAGTACGAAGTGCTGTATCAGACAAAGCTTTACGGGAACCATGGGAGGACATGAAGAACTCCAGAACGTTCAGGCCTTCCAAGAAGTTTGCACGAATCGGGATCTCGATCGTCTTGCCGCTGGGAGAAGCCATGTTGCCGCGCATACCGGCCAGCTGTGCTACCTGTGCGATAGAACCGCGGGCACCGGAGTTGGTCATCATGTAGATGGGGTTCTTCTGCGGCAGTACCTTCAGCACGCGTCCACGAAGAGCAGCCGTTGTGTCATTCCAGGTATTGATGACGTTGCGGTAGCGCTGGTCATCAGTCATAAGGCCGCGGCGGAACTTCTTTTCAATGTCACGTACGCGATCGTCCGCAGCTTTCAGCATATCAGCCTTTTCAGGCGGGATAATGATATCGCTGACTGCAACAGTGATAGCTCCGCGGGTGGAATACTTGTAACCCATGGCCTTGATGTTATCAAGCACACGTGCACAGACATTCACGCCATGTACGCGGAAGCAGCGCTCAACGATATTACCCAGATCCTTCTTGACGACGACCTTGTCAATCTCCAGCTTGAACATATCGTCCATGCAGTTACGGGGCTGGAAGCCCAGATCCTGAGGAATATTCTCATTGAAGATCAGTTTGCCCAGAGTCGTCTCGATCAGACGGCGTTCGGTCACGCCCTCAAAGGTACGATCGATACGTACTTTGATGGGGCTCTGCAGGGTAATCTGATGAGCCTGATAGGCCATCAGTGCCTCGTTCTGGTTCGCAAATACGCGTCCTGCACCAATCGCTTCCGGATCAACAATGGTCAGGTAGTGGCAACCAATAACCATGTCCTGAGTAGGACTGATAACAGGCTTGCCATCCTGAGGCTTCATAACGTTGTTCGCGCACAGCATCAGGAAGCGGGCTTCTGCCTGGGCTTCCATGGAAAGCGGAACGTGAACAGCCATCTGGTCGCCGTCGAAGTCCGCGTTATAAGCGGTACAGGCGAGCGGATGCAGTTTCATGGCTTTACCTTCAACAAGCACGGGCTCAAAAGCCTGAATACCCAGACGGTGAAGTGTAGGTGCGCGGTTGAGCAGTACAGGATGATCCTTAATAATTCCTTCCAGGATATCCCAGACTTCAGGTTTGACTTTTTCAACCATACGCTTGGCAGCGCGGACATTATGTGCAATGCCCTGCTTGACCAGCTTCTCCATTACAAAGGGCTTGAACAGCTTCAGCGCCATCTCCTTAGGAAGACCGCACTGATGCAGTTTGAGTTCAGGACCTACAACAATAACGGAACGGCCGGAATAGTCAACACGCTTGCCCAGCAGATTCTGGCGGAAACGTCCCTGTTTACCACGGAGCAGATCTGACAGAGATTTAAGTGCACGATTGCCGGGGCCTGTAACGGGACGTCCGCGGCGGCCGTTGTCGATCAGTGCATCGACAGCTTCCTG
Organism: Clostridia bacterium; assembly: GCA_017544935.1. Taxonomy (GTDB): domain Bacteria; phylum Bacillota; class Clostridia; order Christensenellales; family Aristaeellaceae; genus SFMI01. Next base: position 8,353 of record JAFYDF010000094.1, on the reverse strand, counting down.
TAGCATACGCTTCTCGTTGCGCACGATGATGTCAGGCGTGCCAAGCTCGAGCATTCTCTTCAGGCGGTTATTGCGGTTGATGACGCGGCGGTACAGATCATTCAGGTCGCTGGTAGCGAAACGTCCGCCATCAAGCTGCACCATGGGGCGTAGATCCGGAGGAATGACAGGCACAACGTCAAGGATCATCCACTCAGGACGATTGCCGCTCTGACGGAAAGCTTCGACGACTTCCAGACGCTTGATTGCATGGGTACGCTTCTGACCTTCACCTTCACGTCCCTTTTCCTTTTCGATAAGGGTCGCGATCTCAGTCTTCAGCTGTACGCTCAGTGCCTCGAGGTCCAGTTCCTGAAGCATTTCACGAACCGCCTCAGCGCCCATTCCCGCGCGGAAAGAGCCGCGCTCTTCCTCGCTCATTGCCATGATCTGGCGATAGCGGGCATCGGTAATGAGGCTGTGCTTTTCAGCCTTGACCACTGCTTCATTGCCGGGATCGAGAACGATGTAGTTTGCGAAATACAGGACTTTTTCCAAAGCACGGGGGCTGACATCCAGAATCATGCCCATGCGGCTGGGAATGCCCTTGAAATACCAAATATGGCTTACAGGTGCAGCCAGCTGAATATGTCCCATACGCTCACGGCGTACCTTAGCACGGGTAATCTGCACACCGCACTTATCGCAGACTTTGTCCTTGTCCTTATACTTTACACGCTTGTATTTTCCGCAGTTGCATTCCCAGTCCTTAGTGGGTCCAAAGATGCGCTCGCAGAAGAGGCCATCGCGTTCAGGCTTCAGCGTGCGGTAGTTGATCGTTTCAGGCTTGGAAACCTCGCCATAGGACCATTGCAGAATCTGCTCGGGAGACGCCATACCGATTTGGATGGAGTCGAGATTGGTCAGTTCAAACATTCCCTATTCACACTCCTTCGCAGCTCACTGAATATCGTCATCATCGATGTCGGCCAGCGGATCATCAAAATCGGCAAAGTCATCATCGATATTGTCAGAGAGAGGTTCAAGATCGCCCAGTTCAGAATCGATATCGGTAATATCGTCAATATCACCGTATTCGCCGGACAGATCGATATCTTCATCCTCTGTAGCCTGATCTTCGCGATTCTCGGTACGCATCGCGCGGATCGGCTGTTCATTGTATTCGTCCTCGTCATCATCACGGATCTCAATGACTTCATGGTTCTCATTGAGCACCTTGATATCGAGGCACAGGGACTGCAGTTCCTTGATCAGAACCTTGAAGCTCTCAGGCACACCAGGCGTCGGGATATTCTGTCCTTTGATGATCGCTTCATATGTTTTGACACGGCCAACGATATCGTCAGACTTGACAGTCAGGATTTCCTGCAGGGTATTGGCAGCGCCGTAAGCTTCCAGTGCCCATACTTCCATTTCACCGAAACGCTGGCCGCCGAACTGAGCTTTTCCGCCCAAAGGCTGCTGTGTAACCATGCTGTAGGGGCCGGTGGAACGAGCATGCATCTTGTCATCTACCAAGTGATGCAGCTTCAAGTAATACATGATGCCGACAGTCACAGGGTTCTCGAAAGGTTCACCGGTGCGTCCGTCGTAAAGGATGGTTTTTCCATCTTCACGCAGGCCTGCCATCTTAAGGCATTCAACGATATCTTCCTTCGAAGCACCGTCAAATACAGGCGTTGCAACTTTCCAGCCCAGCTTCTTGGCTGCGATACCGAGATGGACTTCCAGCACCTGTCCCAGGTTCATACGGGAAGGCACGCCCAGCGGATTCAGAACGATATCGAGCGGAGTGCCATCGGGCATGAACGGCATATCCTCTTCGCGAAGAATGCGGCTCACAACGCCCTTGTTGCCATGACGGCCCGCCATCTTATCGCCGACAGAGATCTTACGCTTCTGGGCGATATACACACGCACCATCTTATTGACACCGGGGCTCAGTTCGTCACGGTTCTCACGAGTGAAGGTCTTAACATCGACTACGATACCGCCTTCGCCATGGGGTACTTTCAGGGAAGTGTCACGAACTTCACGTGCTTTCTCACCGAAGATTGCACGCAGCAGACGCTCTTCAGGCGTAAGCTCGGTCTCGCCCTTCGGCGTCACCTTACCGACTAGGATATCTCCGCTGCGCACTTCAGCGCCAATACGGATAACGCCTTCCTCGTCCAGATCCTTGACCGCATCATCACCGACATTGGGGATGTCGCGGGTAATCTCTTCAGGACCAAGTTTCGTTTCACGGGCTTCGGATTCATACTCTTCGATATGGATCGAAGTGTACATATCTTCCTTAACCAGGCGCTGGCTCAGCAGAACAGCGTCCTCATAGTTGTATCCTTCCCAGGTCATAAATCCGATCAAGGCATTGCGGCCAAGACCGATTTCGCCGTTTTCGGTAGAAGGACCGTCCGCCAGCAGATCACCGACTTCGATCCGTTCACCCTGACTGACACGCGGACGCTGGTTGATGCAGGTGCCCTGGTTGGAGCGGGCAAACTTGATCAGCCGATACTGATGCAATTCACCTGCGTCGTCCTTAATGGTAACCTGATCAGCGTCAACGCTGTGCACAAAGCCAGCATGCTTGGACAGTGTAACAACACCTGAGTCATGTGCAGCCTTGTATTCCATACCGGTACCAACAATAGGTGCTTCGGGAACAAGAAGCGGCACAGCCTGGCGCTGCATGTTAGAGCCCATCAGAGCACGGTTAGCATCGTCGTTCTCCAGGAATGGGATCATGGCAGTCGCTACGGAAACTACCTGCTTGGGCGAAACGTCAATGTAGTCCACATTTGCCGCCGGCACTTCCATGATCTCATCGCGCCAGCGTACGGTTACACGGTCATTGGCGAAAGTATTGTCAGGATTGAGCGGCTCTTTGGCCTGACCAACGTTGTAGTTATCTTCTTCATCGGCTGTCATGTAGACAATCTCATCAGTAACTTTACCGGTCTCTTTATCTACCTTGCGGTATGGCGCTTCGATGAAACCATACTCATTGATGCGCGCATAAGTAGCCAGTGAACCAATCAGACCGATGTTCGGGCCTTCAGGAGTTTCAATGGGGCAGATACGGGCATAATGTGAATAGTGAACGTCGCGCACTTCCATGCCGGCGCGGTCGCGGTTTAGACCGCCGGGGCCCAAAGCGCTCAAACGGCGCTTATGAGTCAGTTCTGCCAACGGGTTCGGCTGGTCCATGAATTGGGACAGCTGAGAGGATCCGAAGAACTCCTTGATTGCGGCACTGACAGGACGAATATTAATCAGGTCATTAGGCTTTACGTCAGCAGCATCCTGTATTGCCATGCGCTCACGCACAACACGCTCAAGACGGGTCAGACCAATGCGGACCTGGTTCTGCAAAAGCTCACCGACGCTGCGCAGGCGGCGGTTGCCCAGATGGTCGATATCATCCGTTACGCCAACGCCATAAGGAAGTCCGAGCAGGTAGCTGACAGAAGCAGTAATATCGTCGACAATGATGTGCTTAGGCACGATATCAGCGATGTTCTCACGAACGGCACGCTTGATATCCTCAGCATCCTCAAGGCCTTCAATCGCCTTCATCAGGGAAGGCAGATGCGCCATTTCTACAACGCCGGCTTCGCGGGGATCAAAGGGGAGGAACCCACGGGCATCAGCGAAGTTGTTACCTACAACGCGGACGACATGGTCATCGCACTGCAGCATAACGACATTAACGCCGGTATTCTGGATATCCAGGGCGCTTTCACGTTTGATGGTGTCACCCTTCTTGACGAGGATCTCACCTGTACGCGGATCAATAATATCTTCAGCAGCAATATGTCCGCCGATTCTAGCAGCGATGCCAAGCTTCTTATTGAACTTGTAGCGTCCAACACGCATCAGGTCATAACGCTTGGGATCAAAGAACAGGTTGTGCAGCAGTGTGCGGGCGCCTTCTTCTGTCGGCGGTTCACCAGGCTTCTGCCTCTTATAGATTTCAAGCAGGCCATCGCGCTGAGACTTTGTACCATCACTGCTATTAATCGTAGCTAGCAGCCGCTCATCATCACCGAGCAAGCCAATGATATCGGAATCACTGCCATAGCCAAGTGCACGCAGCAGGACAGTGATAGGCAGCTTGCGAGCACGGTCGATACGTACCCACAGGCAATCATTGGAGTCAGTCTCATACTCTAGCCATGCGCCGCGGTTAGGGATGATCTGGGAAGAGAAAAGATTCTTACCGGCTTTATCCACCGTAGAAGAATAGTAAGCGCCGGGAGAACGTACCAGCTGGCTGACGATAACACGTTCAGCACCATTGATAACAAAGGTGCCATGCTCCGTCATCAGCGGGAAATCTCCCATGAAGACTTCCGTCTCCTTGATCTCCCCTGTCTCTTTATTCTTAAGACGAACAAAGACCTTAAGCGGTGCAGCGTAAGTCAGATCGCGCTCACGGCAACGCTCAATGGTATTCTTCGGCTGAGAATCAAGCGAGTAGTCAACGAATTCGAGAATCAGATTGCCGCTGTAATCGACGATCGGCGAAACATCGGCCAGAACTTCGCGCAGATCCTCCTGTAGGAATTTGCGGTAGCTGTTCTTCTGCACCTCGATCAGGTTGGGCATGTCAAGAACTTCATCGATGCGGGAGAAGCTCATGCGTTTGCAGTGTTTCCCCATCTGCACCTCATGCACCATAAAAGCAATCACCCCTTTTACTTTTGCACCTGTTTCGTAACCATTTTTTCCATCTCTGAATTGTTCTTTTTTTGTTCTTTTTCATCAGATCTGGTTCAAAAAAGGTCATAATTGGCTAGTTTACCAATACTGATGCAATTATAGATGATAGCATGTCAAAAGTCCAATGTCAAGGCCGATATTGAAAAAAATTTTCTGATTTTATTTCGTATTCGGTTTTCCCAAAAATCAAGAAAAGCAGGCGGTTGTACCTGCTTCTCTGCGCCCAGATAATACAGTTAATATCTGGTTTTTAAATGACCATTCCGTCTTTTTTCAATTGATTTTGAAGTACATGTATATTGATTTTTTCCGGAACAGCGATGTCCTGCGTTGATACGGCTGCTGCAGTACCTGCTGCTTGTCCCATCATCAGGCAGTATCCCATGATCCGCAGTTGTCCCTGAGTCTTACGGTCAGCGGAAACACACCTTCCAGCCAAAAGGAGGTTCTCAGTTCTACCCGCTAAAAGACTTCTGTAAGGGAGCTCAGCCCAATCATACTCACGAAGCCCCTCTCTTGACGTAAACAATTTATAATATGCGTCGTATGCTTCCCGGGAAGCCGAGGAAGCATGAACATCGCTGACTGCTCCTCCGTCATAGCGCATTACTGCGTCTTCAAACTTGCGATAAGACGCTTTGTCATCAAATGTCGTTATATATTTTCCTCGGATTCTGCGCGTTTCCCTCAGTCCGAGTGTACTGCATGTATTGGTCATATACGCATGCTCGAATCCTGGGATATAGCGGCGGTAAAAATCCAGATACTCCTTTGCCATCTTACGCCCTGTAACAGTAGCTTCAGTTAGTCCCTTAGGAGATACACATTCTGCTCCATAAATATGGCCAGCATTCATTACACCAACGTTGAAGCATGGACTGATACGGAATATCCCAGGATGGTGAAGATCACAGACGCTTAGTGTGCCGTCCGCTACCGCTTTAGGAACCAGCTCCCTTATCATATTCACCTTGGGGATTCCTTCCCCTTTACCCTCAAAAGTCTTCAGAAACGCTTCATACCGTTCGAAGTCGATGCCCGAATAATATGCCGTCATAGTAGGTGCTTGCACATTGCCAGATTCATCACCAACATCAAAATCTTCTCCAGCATAATATGCCAGTTGTCCGTCGCCTGTCGAATCGATAAATAATCTAGCAGATATACGAAATTCCCCTTCGCCTCCGCTGACTCTCAAGGCAGTGATGCGTCCGTTCTCCTTATCTATCCCGATTATATTGCTGTAAAGTAAAAGCTCTGCTCCACTTGAAAGCAGCAGTGAATCAAGCGCCCGCTTCATAGCCTCGCCATCAAAGGGAATCCGCTGATAATCTTTTACAGGATAATCATCAATGATGTACGCATCTCCCTGGGCGATCAATCTGTCAATCAGTGTTTTCCCAAATCCTGAAAACCATTGGCGCGACGTCATGACCATTGTCATAAGCCCGCTCGTTCCAAGCCCGCCAAGCATGGCGTTCTTTTCAATCAGCAGTGTGCGGCAGCCAAGGCGGGCTGCGGAAACTGCTGCGATGACACCTGCCATACCGCCACCAGCTACAACAACATCATATAGCTGTTCCATCCAGTTCCTCCTCGGTCAGGACACGTATTCCCTTTCTCAGCAGCATTTCAGCCAGAACCCCATTCCCATCTTTCAGGGTTCCTGAAAATGTACCGTCATATATCTTTCCGCATCCGCAAGAAGGACTGCGGGCTTTTAGCACAGCACACTCACATTGCATCAGATTATAAAGTTCAAGCGCTTCTTCTGCGCCAGTTCTGTATGCCTCCGTGCAGTCCGTTCCATCATATGCAATCACCTTATCCCCTATGCGTTCACAAGGAATACGTGGCGTAGCAAGTCCACCTAACTGCTCCGGACAGACCGGGATCAGAATATGTTTTTCATTCAAAATCAGCACCTGCCTGCATGGTTTTGAGCTGCCGTCATAACGGCAGCGTATCCCCAGCAGGCAGGCGCTGATAAGAATTCGCATCTCAGGCGATCTCCAGTGCGATCTCCATCATGTTGGTAAAGGTGTTCTGACGTGCCTCTGCATCCAATCCTTCACCAGTAAACGGGTTATCCGAGATTGTCAGAAGCGACAACGCGTTTTTCCCGGCACGCACAGCATTGAGATACAGAGCAAAGGATTCCATCTCTACGCACAGCACGCCCAGGTCACGTAGTTTTCCAAGTGGTTCACTTGCATCATAGAAACAGTCGGAAGAATAAACCGGCCCTACATTCATTGTCACGCCCATCTTCTCACCCGTCTCAACTGCAGCCTTCAGGAGTTTCCAGCTGGCACAGGGGCCAAGATTACCCTTAAAGCCAAACTGTAAGCCATACTCGGAATTACTGTATACGCTCATAGCAGCTACTATAGAACGCAGTTTGAGATTTGGCTGCATCATACCGGCAGATCCTATACGGATGATATTCTCTACGCCGTAGAAATTAAAGAGTTCGTATGAATAAATACCGATGGACGGGTTTCCCATGCCACTTGCCATAACGGAAACCTTCTTGTCTTTGTACTCGCCGGTATATCCCTGAATACCGCGAACGTTATTCACCAGTACAGCATTCTTCAGGTAGTGTTCTGCAATATACTTTGAACGAAGCGGATCCCCGGGCATCAGCACGGTACGGGCAAAATCTCCAGGAGCACAGCTTATATGCGGAGTAGGTGTGTTGCTCATTTTTCAGTTCCTCCTAAATCATTGCAATTTCACAGAAAGCGAGTCTTCGGGGATATTCTCAAAGAAATCGTCACATTTTTTATCCATCCCTACAGTACTGCGCAGAAGCGTATACAGTGATGAATCATATTCTGTTCCCGGATATGCGATCTCACGAGAAAGGCCAGCCTGAGATTCATGGCGCTAATATGCGGTTTCTGCATCCTCAAGGCCTGATTATCCATCAAATGCTGTCAGCGATTGTGTCCAGTCCATAGTGATTGTAGGATGTGCACCAAGATGGATATATACCTTCTTTACTCCTCACTCGCTGTATTCTGCAACACTAGCCAGGTCATATTTCGGATTTGCTGCAATTGAAAACGCATATCAAAATCTTCGCTTTCCTTTGGCCTTAGCAATGCCTTCTTCGTGTTCTATCAGCATCATGCCATGCATTCACAATTACGCTAACCTTACAGTTTTCATCTTCGAATAGATGATATGCTTTATAAAATTAGTATAGGCTTTGATTTCTGAATTGTCAACTTTTCAAAGAATGTTTCTTCCAGGGATCAGCTGCCGTAATTTTCCGACTGGATGATATAAACCAATATCAGGATCTACATGAATTATTAGTCTCTGCTCATTCGAATCTGACCATCATTTATTGTTTTTTGATATTATATTTGTTATACTTCTTATATCATAGAGCAGGAGGTCGACAGCAATGAAACGTGTACTGTTTATCGGAAACAGCTTTACATACTTTAATGATATGCCCCTTCTTTTCGAGCAACTTTCCAATGATGCGGGCTTTGATGTACATGCAGTCAGCGTGACCAAGGGCGGGTGGTATTTGAACCAGTTTGCAGATCCTGAAAATGATATGGGAAAAGAACTGCGTTCTGTTTACCCACGTCATCAGTGGGACTATATC